>NZ_QFRV01000048.1:0-37469 GCF_004136805.1 Enterobacter cloacae complex sp. GF14B | reverse complement strand
CAGCAGCACCAGAAGGCTTCCGGCGCGCAGGGTCCCGCTGAGGGCGGCGAAGGCCGAGACGTCAAATCCGCGACGCGCGTCAAAAACGGCATGCAGGTATTCACGTCCCAGCAGGCCGCTGATGGCCTTAGAGGGGTTTTCCTCCAGCCACAGCCAGTCTCCTGGTAACGTATCGCGCAGATGGGTCACCTGGCTCAACGTCCACGCTTCATCGCCGCTGAGCACCACCAGCCGGCGTTGCCCGGTACGCTGAAGCTGGTTAACCAGCTGTTCAAACCCCAACATCACATAGCTTTGCCGAAGGTATTACACTGCGACGGGTTGCCGCTGTCGAAGCCACGCTTAAACCAGCTGTAGCGCTGCTCTGAGGTGCCATGGGTAAAGCTGTCCGGCACAACGCGCCCCTGGCTCTGCTGCTGCAAGCGATCGTCACCAATCGCCTGTGCGGCATTCAGGGCCTCTTCCAGATCGCCTGTTTCCAGCACGCCCTGCTGCTGCATGCTGTGTCCCCAGACGCCAGCGAAGCAGTCGGCCTGAAGCTCCATGCGTACGGACAGACGATTCACCTCCGCCTGAGACGCATTCTGCTGCATCTGACGCACTTTAGGCTCAATGCCGAGGAGCTTCTGCACATGGTGGCCGACTTCATGCGCGATCACGTAGCCCTGGGCAAAATCGCCGTCGGCGCCCAGCTTGCTTTTCATGTCGTCATAGAAGGAGAGATCGATATAGACGGTGCTGTCCGCCGGGCAGTAGAACGGCCCCATAACGGACTGCCCGGTGCCGCAGCCGGTGCGGGTTGCGCCCCGGTACATCACCAGTTTTGGCGGCTGATAAGTCCGCCCCATTTTCTCGAACTGCTGACCCCAGGTATCTTCGGTCGTCGCGAGAATAACGGAAGTAAATTTCGCCGCTTCATCTTCATTCGGGCTGATGGAGCGCTGAGAATACTGCTGCTGTTGCCCGGTTTCACCGGTCATCAAACCGGTCAGGTCGACACCGTAGTAGCCCGCCACCAGCACGACGACCAGCAGAATAATGCCGCCCTTGCCGCTGGGTAACCGGAAACCTGGCCCGCCCATAGACGGACCACCGCCACCACTGCTGCGTCTGTCTTCTACGTTGTCACTTTCACGACGCCCTTGCCAGCGCATAAACACCTCGAACTATTCCATTTATAATAGCTATGATCGTAGGCGGTTAATGAAAGGATTACCATAGTAAACAAGGATAAGACGCCAAAGGATGCCAACATCCTTTGGCAAATGCGCAGTTTAGTCGAGCTTAACGCCTAAACGGTGAGCAACCGCTTCGTACGCTTCGACCACGCCACCCAGACTCTGGCGGAAACGGTCTTTGTCCATTTTATCCAGCGTCTCTTTGTCCCACAGGCGGCTGCCGTCCGGAGAGAATTCGTCGCCCAGCACCACTTCGCCTTTGTACAGACCGAACTCCAGCTTGAAGTCGACCAGGATCAGGCCCGCGTCATCAAACAGCTTTTTCAGCACGTCGTTGGCTTTGTAGGTCAGTTCCTGCATGCGCGCCAGGTTCTCTTTGCTTACCCAGCCGAAGGTTTCACAGTAGGATTCGTTGACCATCGGGTCATGCATGGCGTCGTTTTTCAGGAACAGATCGAACAGCGGTGGATTCAGTTCGATACCTTCTTCAATGCCCAGACGCTTCACCAGGGAGCCTGCGGCACGGTTACGGATCACGCACTCAACCGGCACCATATCCAGTTTTTTTACCAGACATTCCGTATCGGACAACAACGCTTCCATCTGAGTCGGGATACCGGCTTCGGCCAGTTTGGTCATAATGAAGTGATTGAACTTGTTGTTCACCATGCCCTTACGATCGAACTGCTCAATGCGTGCGCCGTCTCCTGCTGACGTATCATTGCGGAATTCGAGCACCAACAGATCCGGGTTTTCCGTGCTGTATACGGTTTTCGCTTTGCCACGATACAACTCAGCTTGCTTCTGCATCTTCATTACTCCTGGTGTGATGATTTGTATTCAAAACTGGCCATATTATGCCACGCACACGTTTGCGTAGCACGAAAATAAAAAGGGCTGGAATAACCAGCCCTCACTATTATTTGCTGAATGCGGCCTGGAAGGCAGCGACCAGCGCATCGTTCTGCGCCTGGGTCAGCGTGTGTCCTTTCGGATCGATAAATTGCAGGCTGCTGCGGTTATCGAGGTCGCCGACCTGGATTTTGTAGTCACCGGAAGGCAGCTGTGGATCGCTTGCCCCCAACTCCTGCCAGGCGCTATCAGACAGCGGCTTATAGGTCGCTGTGATACTGCCCGTTGAACGGGTGCTGTCAGTCACCTTCATGCCCACTTTTTCAAGCGTTGCTGGCAGACGCTGCCAGGTCTGGTTAAACGGCGCACGCACCACCAGCATCGGCAGACCGGTATCGTCTGCACCGCTCTGCACGTCAAAGGTTGAGCCGTTACGGTTCTGCGCGGCGTTTGCGGCATCGGTAGCGTTCTTATCCAGACCCGCTGCAATCACGTTCAGCATTTCAGTGCTGTAGCGCTGCATGGCGGACGGATCGGCAACCGGTTTACCTGCCTGCTCAAGATTCAACAGCTTAACGGTAACCGCCTGCTGATAACCCTGCGGCTTAACGGAGACTTGATAACGACCACGGTACTGCTGGTCTTCATCGAGACGGTTCCACTCAATCCAGTCGGTAGTTAAAGCTTGGCTGGCGTCGTCGCGTTTATCAATCGTATAGTTTTTCGACTGAATGACGCTTACAACCTGCGGCCACAGCGTTGTACCGCGTGCGCTTTCCACCAGCAGAGAAGCTGTATCACCGGTGAACTGCGTGCGCGCGCCGCTCACGAGCGCCAGAGGCTGAGCTGGCGGACGAATATCGAGCGCTTTACCCACCAGGCCGCTGCCGTTGGTAACCGGAATATTATAATCACCGTTCTGGATCGGCAGGATCATGCCGGCAGGCGCGTGAAGTTCAGCAAGCGGCGGCGCATCCAGATAGGATTCATCACCGCTCACCTGGCGCTTGTAGCGCGAGTCTGAACTACAGGCAGCGAGGAGCATAACAAGCGAAACACCCGCAACCTTCGCCAGGCGCGACTTCTGTACTGAATAAGCCATCAAATCTCCCTAAACTTTACAGCAAACCGGCATGCTTCAGCGCGCCAGCGACAATTTCACGACCGTGGTCGGTAATCGGTGTCATTGGCAGACGCAGCGTGTCGGTTGCTACAAGCCCCAACTCCTTACATGCCCATTTCACTGGGATCGGATTGGGTTCGACAAATAATTTATTGTGCAACGGCATCAGACGCTGATTAATCACGCGAGCTTCATCAAAGTGACCGGCTGCGGCCAGTTTGCACATGTCAGCCATATCGCGCGCCGCCACGTTCGCCGTCACGGAAATCACGCCGTTACCACCGAGCTGCATAAAGTCCAGCGCGGTCGCATCATCACCGCTCAACAGGATAAAGTCGTCTGAAACCAGCTCTTTGATCTGATGAACGCGGCTTAAGTTCCCTGTCGCCTCTTTAATCCCGATAATATTTTTTACTTTCGAGAGACGGCCAACGGTTTCCGGCAGCATATCGCAACCGGTACGGGACGGAACATTATACAGAATTTGTGGCAAGTCAGTATGTTCAGCGATGGCTTTGAAATGCTGGAACAAACCTTCCTGAGTAGGACGGTTGTAATAAGGGGTCACCGTCAGACAGCCGACAATGCCGCTGTCGTTAAAACGTTGGGTCAGACTGATAGCTTCTGCGGTTGCGTTTGCGCCCGTCCCCGCGATGACCGGAATACGCCCGTCCGCCAGTTCCAGGGTCAGCATCACAACGTCGCCGTGCTCTTCGTGGCTCAGCGTAGCGGATTCACCGGTAGTCCCTACCGAAACGATCGCCGAGGTTCCATTGGCGACATGGTAATCAATGAGCTTCTTCATGCTTGACCGGCAGACATTACCTTTTTCATCCATCGGTGTAACAAGCGCGACAATACTTCCCGTGAACATGAGCCATCCTCTGTGCGAACAAGAGCCTCAATGTTACGTTTGGAACTGTAATAAAAGCAAGCGACCTGAGGCTCTCAGGCGGTTGTATGCATGTTTTTTTTATGCTTTCCTTAGGAAGACTTAACCACGCAAAGGAAGAACAGGTTTGACAACCTCATCACAACATTACCTGGTTATCACTGCGCTGGGTGCTGACAGGCCGGGTATCGTGAATACCATCACTCGCCACGTGAGCAGCTGCGGCTGCAACATCGAAGACAGCCGGCTGGCTATGCTTGGCGAAGAGTTCACGTTCATCATGCTGCTTTCCGGAACATGGAATGCCATTACCCTCATCGAATCTACCCTGCCGCTGAAAGGCGCAGAGCTGGATTTACTGATTGTGATGAAGCGCACCACCGCGCGCCCGCGTCCGGCTCTGCCTGCCACGGTCTGGGTACAGGTTGAAGTGCCTGATTCACCTCATCTGATTGAACGTTTTACGGCGCTGTTTGACAGCCATCAGATGAACATTGCCGAACTGGTTTCCCGCACGCAGCCGGGCGATGAAAACGCAATCCCGACGCTGTTTATTCAAATTACCGCACACAGCCCTGCCTCGCAGGATGCGTCAAATATCGAGCAAGCGTTCAAAGCCCTCTGTACAGAATTACACGCGCAAGGCAGTATAAGCGTCGTCGATTATTCGCAGCACGAACAGGATGGAGTTGAGTAATGAACCCACTGAAAGCCGGTGATATCGCACCGAAATTTAGCTTACCGGATCAAGACGGCGAGCAAGTAAATTTGACCGACTTCCAGGGACAGCGTGTTCTGGTCTATTTCTACCCGAAAGCCATGACCCCGGGCTGTACCGTACAGGCCTGCGGTCTACGCGACAACATGGATGAGTTGAAAAAGGTCGGTGTGGAAGTGCTGGGCATCAGCACCGATAAGCCAGAGAAGCTGTCACGTTTTGCGGAAAAAGAGCTGCTGAACTTCACGCTGCTTTCCGATGAAGACCACCAGGTTTGCGAGCAGTTTGGCGTCTGGGGTGAGAAGTCCTTTATGGGCAAAACGTACGACGGTATTCACCGTATCAGCTTCCTGATTGGCGCTGACGGTAGAGTTGAGCACGTGTTTGATGATTTCAAAACCAGCAACCACCACGACGTGGTGTTGAAGTGGCTGAAAGAAAGTGCCTGAAAGTGAGTGTCGGGTGGCGGCTTCGCCTTACCCGACCTACAAGAATAAGTAGGCCGGGTAAGCGCAGCGCCACCCGGCAAAACTACTTCTCCTCCACCGCCGGCACATCCGGCCACGCGTGGACCACGGCTTTAATCAGCGTCGCCAGCGGAATGGCGAAGAACACGCCCCAGAATCCCCACAGCCCGCCGAAAATCACCACTGACAGGATAATCACCAGCGGATGCAGGTTAACGGCTTCTGAGAACAGCACCGGTACCAGCAGGTTCCCATCCAGTCCCTGAATAATCAGGTATACGGCGAAACAGCTCCAGAACTCCGTACCCAGACCAAACTGGAACAGCGCCACACCGACTACCGGAATGGTCACCACAAACGCGCCGATATACGGGATCAGAACCGAGAATCCGACCAGCACCGCCAGCAGCAGCGAGTAGTTCAGCCCGAAGATCACGAAGCCAATCCAGGTCGCCACGCCCACCACAATCATCTCCAGCACTTTGCCGCGAATGTAGTTGGTGATCTGCTGGTTCATCTCCTGCCAGACCTGACCGGCGAGACCGCGATTGCGCGGCAGCACGCGGCGCACCGCGTTCAGCATCTGCTCTTTATCTTTGACCAGGAAAAACACCATTAGCGGCACGAGAACAAGGTAAACCGCCAGCGTCAGCAACCCCACCAGCGAGGCCAGAGAGTATTTCACCACCGAATCCCCCATGGTCATGATGCGGGCGCGCATGTTTTCGGCCATCGCATCGATAATCCCGGCGTCCATCAGCGCAGGATAGCGGCGCGGCAGCGTGGCGGCAAAATCAGACAGTTTATTCAGCATGCCGGGCATATCACGGATCAGGTAGATCCCCTGTTGCCAGGCGATGGGCATCACCACGAAGGACATCAGCAGCAGAATACCGACAAACAGCACCAGGACAATGCTGGTCGCCCAGCGGCGGGAACAGCCGATATGTTCCAGACGCGCGGTGGGCCACTCCAACAGATACGCCAGTACAATCGCCACCAGTAGCGGTGCCAGCAGGCCACTAAAGAAGAACAGGATACCGAATCCGGCAACCAGAATGACCAGCAAAGCAATGGCTTCCGGGTCGCTAAACCGACGCCGATACCACTGCATTAACATTTCGAGCATACAACCCTTCCCTGAATCGAATGGCGGGAGTGAGACGGTGAATTGTATCTAACTGTCACAAAAAAGACTTTCCTTTTTGTTTCACTGTCAGGTTTCGCAAAACCCTGATGAATGGGATTTTCTTCATCTCTTAACACGGCTACACTCGCAGAGCAGCGGAGATGAACGTTATGCGGGTTCATCGGTCAAATTAGCACATCCAAAATACAGGACAGTGGTTATGTTCAGGCAGTTGAGAAAAACACTGGTTGCGACACTGATTGCCGCCGTGACGGTGGGTCAGGTGTTGCCCGCTTTCGCTGACTCGTCCGATTCATTGCCGGACATGGGCACCACGGCAGGAAGCACGCTCTCCATCGGGCAGGAGATGCAGATGGGTGATTATTACGTACGCCAGCTGCGCGGCAGTGCTCCGCTGATTAACGACCCTTTGCTGGTGCAGTACATCAACGGTCTGGGGATGCGGCTGGTGGCGCACGCCGACTCGGTAAAAACGCCCTTCCATTTCTATTTAATCAATAACGACGAAATCAACGCCTTCGCCTTCTTTGGCGGGAACGTGGTGCTGCATTCGGCGCTGTTCCGTTATTCCGATAACGAAAGCCAGCTGGCGTCCGTCATGGCGCACGAAATTTCGCACGTCACCCAGCGCCATCTGGCGCGTGCGATGGAAGATCAGAAGCGTAACGCCCCCCTGACCTGGGTGGGCGCGCTGGGTTCCATTTTGCTGGCGATGGCCAGCCCGCAGGCCGGGATGGCGGCGCTTACCGGGACGCTGGCGGGGACGCGTCAGGGGATGATCAGCTTTACCCAGCAGAACGAGCAGGAAGCAGACCGCATCGGCATTCAGGTTTTACAGCGTTCCGGCTTTGACCCGCAGGCCATGCCGAGCTTCCTGGAAAAACTGCTCGACCAGGCACGCTACTCGTCGCGCCCGCCTGAAATTCTGTTGACCCACCCGCTGCCGGAAAGCCGACTCTCGGATGCCCGTAACCGTGCCAACCAGATGCGTCCGGTCGTGGTGCAGTCTTCGCAGGATTTCTACATGGCCAAAGTGAGAACGCTTGGCATGTACAACTCCGGACGTAATCAGCTCACCAGCGATCTGCTGGACGCGCTGGCGAAAGGCAACGTGCGCGAGAAAAACGCGGCGCAGTATGGTCAGGCGCTCCAGGCGATGGAGGCCAGCAAGTACGATGAAGCGCGTAAAGCGCTACAGCCGCTGCTGGCGTCGGCGCCTGACAATCCGTGGTATCTTGACCTCGCCACCGATATCGATCTGGGGCAGAAAAAAGCGACCGATGCGATCAATCGTCTGAAAGGGGCGAAAGACATTCGCAACAATCCGGTATTGCAGCTTAACCTGGCGAACGCCTACCTACAGGGCGGCCAGCCCGGCGAGGCGGTGACCATTCTGAACCGCTACACCTTTAACAATAAAGATGACCAGAACGGCTGGGAACTGCTCGCCCAGGCCCAGGGGCAACTGGGTAACCGCGATCAGGAGCTGGCCGCGCGTGCGGAAGGCCTGGCGCTGGCGGGTCGCCTCGATCAGGCCATTTCCCTGTTGAGCAGCGCCAGCTCACAGGTGAAGCTTGGCAGCCTGCAACAGGCCCGCTACGATGCGCGAATCGACCAGCTGCGCGGCCTGCAACAACGCTTTAAGCCGTACGAGAAGATGTAATAAAGGAGAAGTCATGACAGACGCGGTAAAAATTTACCATAACCCTCGCTGCTCCAAGAGCCGCGAGACGCTGAATCTGCTGAAGTCTAACGGCATCGATCCGGAAGTGGTGTTGTATCTGGAGACGCCGCCGGATGCGCAGACGATCCGCCAGCTGCTGAAGATGCTTAACATGGGCAGCGCACGCGACCTGATGCGTCAGAAAGAAGATCTGTATAAGTCGCTTAATCTGAACGATACCAGTCTCACTGAAGATCGGCTGATTCAGGCGATGGTCGACAATCCTAAGCTGATTGAGCGCCCGATTGTCGTGGCGAACGGCAAGGCGCGTATAGGCCGTCCACCGGAAGACGTGCTCGGGATCGTCTAATCGTTACGCCGCAGCGCTTCCAGAAACGCCTGCGGCGTACGCTCTCCCAGCTTTTTCTGCGCTTTTCCCCGGTTGTAAAACTCACACAGTTGGATCAACAGCGCTCCCGCCGGTTCACTGCTCACCCGCGGAATGATCTCACGTAACGGCACGGTGGCCTGAAGGGCAAGATAATACTGTGAATGCACTTTTACGGTGACGTTATGCTCCGGCAAGTTCACTGCCAGCCCAAAAGTCTCAACAGATTGAATATCAGCCGGACAGGCAGCCAGCACCTCGTTCGTCCAGCGGGTCAGCAACTGCGGCGAGACACCGGCATAAAGCCGGGCGTAGCACCAGCCGCTAACGGGTTCACGCGCCCAGAGCAGGTGTTGCTCCCCACCGTCGTCCATATGCAGCGATAGCGGCTGATGATGCAGAAGTAGCTTCTGCGGCATGATACCGGCCTTCAGCGCCTTTTTGCCCTGCAACGACGCCCCCTTTTGTCTTACCGAAGCCGGTTTGAGGTAGCGGTTCAGGGTCGCGCGGGAAACGGCGATCCCGAGTCCGTCATTCACCAGCAGCAGCAGTTCATCCAGCGGTGCACCGGTGATATCACGCAGAGCATTTATCAGTGCTGCCTGCTCTTGTCTCAACGCTTTATGTATCACTTTTGGCGTGGTGTGGTTATCCGAAACCTGGTCGCGGTTGCGCCAGCGCCTGACGGTGGTGACCGAGATACCCAACTCAACGGCAAGCTCTCTGTCGCTTTTATCTGACTGCTGAAGATAACGACGGATACGCGGTGTGGTGGTGGCGTTGGCATGCAGTTTGATTTCCATCGCGTCTCTCTCCGCAACTAATCTTATGAGATTTATATCAGAGCAGCGAATGCTTTGTGACCGATTTCACCTTTCGCTCGCCGCGCTTCACTGATAATCCACAGACATAACATAAACAACACCTCTCAATCTTGTACGGAGTTCACAATGAACAATGTTCTGGGATTTCTTGAAGCAAAACTGATGCCGCTGGCGGCGAAAACGGCCCAGCAGCGTCATCTTGGGGCCATTCGTGGGGCCTACGTTTCATTCATGCCGTTTATCATCGTCGGCTCCATCCTGCTGGTGATCTCCTCCTTCCCGAATCAGGCCTATCAGCAGTTTATGTCTCAGGCCTTTGGTGAGAGCTGGAGTGCGATTATAGAGATCCCGTTTAACGCGGTGTTCTCAACCATGTCGCTGTTTATCAGCTTCCTGGTGGCCTACCGCCTGGCTGAGCATTATGGCGAGGACCGCATCTCCTGCGGCATCCTGGCGCTGGTCGCGTTTCTGATCCTGACGCCCTTTATCAAAGTGGCGGAAAACGGCGGCATTACCGTGATGCCGGTGGAGTGGATTGGCAGCAAAGGGCTGTTCGTGGCGATGATCGGTTCCCTGCTGTGGACGGAACTGTTCTGCTGGCTGAAGCGCAAAAAGCTGGTCATCAAAATGCCGGACGGCGTGCCTCCTGCGGTGCAGGAGTCGTTCGCGGCCCTGATCCCGGCCCTGCTGGTGATGATTCTGGTGCTGCTTATCCGCATCATCTTTGAAAACACCCACTACCACACCATCCACCAGTTTATTTATGAAGTGGTTGCCACCCCGGTGCGCCACTACGGCACCTCTTATTTCGGGGCGCTGATGACCGTATTCAGCATCACCATTCTGTGGTCAGTGGGCATTAACTCAGGTTCGATGATCAACGGGATTATTCGTCCGCTGTGGATGGAGAACCAGACCGACAACATCGCCGCGATTCAGGCGGGAACGACGCCGCCGCACATCATCACCGAACAGTTTTTTGACATGATCTGGATGGGCGGCGCGGGCGCCACGCTGTCGCTGGTGATTGCGATGCTGATTTTCGCCCGCAGCAAAAACATGCGCGAAGTGGCGCGCCTCGGTGCGGGTGCCTCGGTGTTTAACATCAACGAACCGATTCTCTTTGGCCTGCCGGTGATCATGAACCCAATCATGCTCATCCCGTTCAATCTGGTGCCGCTGGTGCTGGTCACCGTGCAGTATTTGGCGATGAAAATTGGTGCGGTCGCCGTCACCACCGGGGTGTTTATCCCCTGGACGCTGCCGCCGGTCATCAGCGGCTTTATTGTCACCGGGCACCTGAGCGGCAGCGTGATGCAGCTGATCAACCTGCTGATTGGCGCCATGCTGTACCTGCCTTTCATGCGTATCCTGGATAAACAGTACCGCGCGGCGGAAATAGCCAGCGTTACGCAAACCGACACCACCCTTGCAAAACAGGAGTAAAGCATGTGGGGAATTATCGCAACCTGGCGAATGGCGCTTGAAGGCGTCACGGAATCCGCGTCTGCCCTGGCTGCGGGCAAACCTGTCGCTGCGGCGGTAGTGGATGCCGTCGCCGCCGTCGAGGACTTTCCGTTTTATAAATCCGTCGGCTACGGCGGGCTGCCCACCGAAAACGGCGAGGTAGAGCTGGACGCGGCCTATATGGACGGCGACACGCTGGCGTTCGGCGCCGTGGGGAATCTGGTGGATATCGCCAACCCGGTGCGCGTGGCGCACGCGCTCAGCCGCCAGCGCTATAACAGCCTGCTGGTCGGCCAGGGCGCGCGCGAATGGGCGCTGAGTCAGGGCTTTGCCGATAAAACCATGCTCACGGATCGCGCCATGCAACACTACCGTAAGCGCTGCCGCGAAACGCTGGATAAGGGGTTAAGCCCCTACGACGGACATGACACCGTCGGCATCATCGGCCTCGATAAACAGGGCTCGATGAGCGTCGCCACTTCCACCAGCGGCCTGTTTATGAAAAAACGCGGTCGCCTCGGTGACTCACCCATCATCGGCTCCGGCTTTTACTGCGACAGCGAAACCGGCGCGGCCACCGCCACGGGCGTCGGTGAAGATCTGATGAAGGGCTGTACCAGCTACGAAATCGTTCGCCGGATGGCGCAAGGCATGACGCCGCAGCAGGCGGCGGATTCGGTCGTGTTCGAACTGGAAGACAAACTGATGTCGCGCTTCGGTCGCGCGGGCGATCTCTCCGTGGTGTGCATGAACAGCAAAGGAGAATTTGGCGCCGCGACCAACATCAAAACCTTCTCGTTCGTGGTGGCGACGGCTCGCCAGCCCCTCACCGTTTTCCGTACTGAACGCCTGCGGGAGAAAACGCACTATCACGCGGTAGATGAGGAGTGGATGCAGGCCTATGCCGCGCGGATCCGCGCACCGATTGAGGAGTTATGATGATCACGTACCAGTTTATCAACGCACTTTCAGACGCGAAGCCGCAGAGCCATTTGATTGCGCGCGCTGACAGTTCCCTGTTACCGGATAGCGCTCTTATCGCTGAAATGCGCCAGCAGAGCACCGTCGCGGACGCGCGCTTTGGCTGCGCGCCGTTTGCCCGCATCACTCTGTTGCCGGATGCGCTCTGGCATGACGCCCTGACCGAAGGGTTGATCACGGCCCTGCGACCGCTGCTTACCGCCCCCGCCAGCGCCGAACTCGTGCTGGACGTGACGGATATCGACGATGTGGTGCTGGCGCAGGTACTGCGTTTTCTCTTTAATCAGACGCACAGGCTCAGTGACCTGAAGCTGAAGAAGACGGACGAAGCGCTGCGCCTTACCTGCATCACTGCCCTCTGCCTGCCGGAACAGCAGGCGAAGCTGGAGACGACCTTCCGCCAGCAGCAGGCCATTGCGCTCGGCATGGTTGCGGCACGACGTCTGGCGGATATGCCATCCGACCGCTGTACGCCGCAGTTTGTGGTGGAAGAGGCGCAAAAACTGTGTGCCGCCAGCCCTGCTCTGCGCTGCGAGGTGTTGGATGAAAAGCAAATTGTTGAGCAGGGGCTGGGGCTACTGCACGCCGTTGGCAAAGGGGCGACCTGCCCGCCTCGCCTGCTGGCTATTCACTATAACGGCGTGTCTGATGGCCCGGTGCGCTGCTACGTGGGAAAAGGCATTACCTTTGACACCGGCGGCCTGTGGCTGAAGGAAGGCGCGGGCATGTACACCATGAAATATGACATGTGCGGCGCGGCTAACGTGCTCGGGCTGATGCTGACCGTTGCGGAGCAGAAATTACCCGTGCGCATCATGGGCGTGCTGGCGCTGGCGGAAAACGCCATCGGCCCCGACGCCATGCAGCCCGGCACGGTGGCAACAGCCTGCAACGGCATTACGGTGGAAATCAACAACACCGATGCCGAGGGCCGGCTGGTGCTGGCAGACGCTATCGCCTGGGTGAGTCAGCGCCATCCGCAGGCGCATTATATTATTGATATGGCGACCTTAACCGGAGCGGTGGTGAAAGCGCTGGGGTATGAGCTGAGCGGGCTGATGACCCAGGATGAGCCGTTGCGTCAGGCACTGACGCTCGCGGGCAAACGGAGCGGCGACGAGGTGTGGTCCCTGCCGCTGGATGCGAGGCTGAGAAAGCAAACCGACAGCGCGATTGCCGATCTGTGCAACACGCCGACCAACAATGCGGCGATCAGCGCCTCGGCGGCGTGGCTGCTGCACCATTTCTGCCCGCCGACTATTCCGTGGGCGCATCTGGATATCAGCGGGACGGCGCTGTGGCGAGAAAACGGACGGAGCGTGGCGTCGGGAAGACCGATTCCGCTGCTGGTGGAGCACTTGTTGGGGGATCTTTAGCCGGGTGGCGGCTGCGCCTTACCCGGCCTGCAAGGTATGACGGGTTTTCGTAGGCCCGGTAAGCGCAGCGCCACCGGGCAAAAAACTCAAAGCTTAAGAATATCTTTCACAAACGGAATGGTCAGCTTGCGCTGGGCGGTGATGGAGGCGCG
The DNA here is from genome assembly GCF_004136805.1 of Enterobacter cloacae complex sp. GF14B. NCBI lineage: Bacteria > Pseudomonadati > Pseudomonadota > Gammaproteobacteria > Enterobacterales > Enterobacteriaceae > Enterobacter > Enterobacter cloacae complex sp. GF14B. The sequence continues at coordinate 24,238 of NZ_QFRV01000048.1, read as the reverse complement.
ATCGAGCTGATCGAGCGTATCAAAGAGCGTGCGCATCTCCCGATCCAGACGCTTGAGCAGGAAGCGCCCTACGTCTTCCGGCAGTTCAAATCCGCGCAGTCTGGCGCGCAACTGAAGTGCCTGGAGTTTGTCTTCATCCGACAGCGGTTGCAGCTTGTAGATTTGCCCCCAGTCCAGACGAGAGGCCAGATCCGGCAGCCCCAGATTGAGCTGGCGCGGCGGACGATCGCCGGTGATCAGCAGCCGGGTTTTGCCCGACTCCAGAATGCGGTTGTAGAGGTTAAAGATCGCCATTTCCCACGGTTCGTCCCCCGCCACGCATTCGATATTATCGATGCAGACCAGGGAGAGATGTTCCATGCCCTCCAGCACCTCAGGCACAAACCAGGTGCGTTTATCCAGCGGCACATAGCCTACCGCGTCACCGCGCGCCGAAAGCTCCGCACAGGCGGCATGCAGCAGGTGGCTGCGTCCCGCGCCTTCGCGTGACCAGATATAGATGTATCCGCTGTGTTCCTGGCGCAGCACGTTTTGCAGTGCAGCCAGTAAAGAGGGGTTATCACCCGGCCAGAAACTCGCGAAAGTTTCATCGTCAGGGAGATAAAGTGGCAGAGAGAGCTGTGCCGGTCCGTTCAGAAATACCTCAACCAGAGATCTTACATAAAATCGGAATGGAGTTTAACACGGAACCTGCAAGGAGAGAACCGGGCGATCCTTCGCCCGGCATGACGATCAATGTGGCGCTTTTTCGCTGTCGTCCGCGTCCAGCACCACCTCTTCCGGGCGGATCACCGAGATCAGCTTGAAAATCAGGCTCAGGCCGACGCCGACGATGGTCGCCAGCGCCATACCCTTCAGCTCTGCCGCGCCGATGTGCACCTTCGCGCCGCTCACGCCGATAATCAGGATAACGGAGGTCAGGATCAGGTTCTGCGCCTTGCTGTAATCCACTTTGGATTCAATCAGCACGCGAATACCGGAGGCACCGATCACCCCGTACAGCAGCAGAGAAACGCCGCCCATCACCGGCACCGGGATAATCTGGATCGCTGCCGCCAGTTTACCAACGCAGGAGAGCAGAATGGCGATGATCGCCGCGCCGCCGATAACCCAGGTGCTGTAGACGCGGGTGATCGCCATTACGCCGATATTCTCACCGTAAGTCGTGTTTGGCGTGGAGCCGAAGAAACCAGAGATGATGGTGGAGAAACCGTTGGCAAACATGGAGCGATGCAGGCCCGGGTCGCGGATCAGGTCGCGCTTCACGATGTTCGCCGTCACCACCAGGTGGCCGACGTGCTCAGCAATCACCACCAGCGCGGCAGGCAGAATGGTGAAAATGGCGAACCATTCAAAGCGCGGGGTGTAGAAGGTTGGCAGCGCGAACCAGTGCGCCTCGGCAATCGGGGTGGTATCCACAACGCCCATCACGAAGGAGAGCGCGTAACCCGCCAGCACGCCGATCAGGATCGGGATAATCGCCATAAAGCCGCGGAAGAGGACGGAACCGAATACCGTCACGCCCAGCGTCACCAGCGAAATAATAATGGTTTTAGAATCCGGTGACTGACCGTCCGCAGGCAGCAGCCCAGCCATGTTCGCCGCCACGCCCGCCAGCTCCAGGCCGATGACGGCAACGATGGCCCCCATTGCCGCAGGCGGGAACATCACGTCCAGCCAGCCGGTACCGGCTTTCTTCACGATGAAGGAGACCAGGCAGAACAGCACGCCGCACATGATGAAGCCGCCCAGCGCGACCTCATAACCCAGCGGCAGCAACAGCAGTACCGGGGAGATAAACGCGAAGCTCGACCCGAGATAGGCCGGGATTTTGCCTTTACAGATGAAGAGGTAAAGCAGCGTACCGATGCCGTTAAACAGCAGCACGGTAGCCGGGTTAATGTGAAACAGGATTGGCACCAGCACGGTTGCGCCAAACATGGCGAACAGGTGCTGCAAACTAAGCGGGATTGTCTGTAAAAGCGGCGGTCTTTCACTCACCCCGATAGCACGGCGCGTCATAGTGTTTTCCTCTGAGTGTCATTGTTGGTTTTTATTCAAAAAAAAGCCGACTATCAAAGTCGGCTTCTTTATCGTTATTCGATTATTTAGTACCAAAAATCTTATCGCCGGCATCGCCGAGCCCCGGGATGATGTACCCGTGCTCGTTCAGTCCCTGGTCGACAGACGCGGTATAGAGTTCAACGTCCGGGTGCGCTTTTTCCAGCGCCGCGATACCTTCCGGCGCCGCAACCAGTACCAGCACTTTGATGCTGCTGCATCCCGCTTTTTTCAGCAGGTCGATGGTGGCTATCATCGAACCGCCGGTCGCGAGCATCGGGTCAACCACCAGCGCCATACGCTCATCGATGTTAGAGACCAGCTTCTGGAAGTACGGGACCGGCTCAAGCGTCTCTTCGTTACGGTAGATACCCACCACGCTGATACGCGCGCTTGGGACGTGCTCCAGCACGCCTTCCATCATGCCCAGACCCGCACGCAGGATTGGCACCACGGTAATTTTTTTACCTTTGATCTGCTCAACCTGTACCGGGCCGTTCCAGCCTTCGATGGTCACTTTTTCCGTTTCCAGATCAGCGGTCGCTTCGTAGGTCAGCAGGCTACCCACTTCAGAAGCCAGTTCGCGAAAACGCTTCGTGCTGATGTCATGCTCACGCATCAGGCCCAACTTGTGTTTAACGAGTGGGTGTTTCACTTCCACAATCTTCATTCTCTTTCTCCTCTGAGGTGGCATCCGCAAAAAAATCGCGGGATTATACCGCTTTTTTCGGATTGCGCCATACCCATCTTGCTTGACGTATATCAATCAAAAACAAAAAAGCCGGAGGCGAGGCTCCGGCTTGGGGGGCGGGATTCTGCCGGGTGGCGCTAACGCTTACCCGGCCTGGACATCCCGTAGGCCCGGTAAGCACAGCGCCACCGGGCAATTATAGCTGCTCTCCGTTGCTGGCAATCACCTGCTTATACCAGTCGAACGATTTCTTCTTGCTGCGGTTCAGCGTACCGTTACCTTCGTTATCTTTATCGACAAAGATAAAGCCGTAGCGTTTCTTCATCTCGCCGGTGCCGGCAGAGACCAGGTCGATACAGCCCCACGGCGTGTAGCCCATCAGATCCACGCCGTCTTCCACCACCGCTTTTTTCATCTCGCGGATGTGGGCGGAAAGGTAGTCGATGCGGTACTGGTCGTTCACCGTGCCGTCGCTCTCCTGCACGTCGATCGCGCCAAAACCGTTTTCCACAATAAACAGCGGCAGCTGATAGTGATCCCAGAACCAGTTCAGGGAGTAGCGCAGCCCGACAGGATCGATCTGCCAGCCCCAGTCCGATTTCTGCACGTACGGGTTAGAAACCAGGCTCTTGCTCTCGTCGTAATCCAGCGTCGGATTATCCGCCGTCGCTTTGGTAGCGAAAGACATGTAGTAGCTGAACCCGATGTAATCCACGCAGCCCTGCGTCAGCGCCACTTTATCTTCTTCGGTAATATCCAGCGCGAAGCCGCGACGTTCAAAGTAGTTGAGCAGATGCTGCGGATACTTGCCGCGCACGTGAACGTCGGTGAACCAGTAGCGGCGATGCATGGCGTTCATCGCCATCATCATGTCGTCCGGGGCACAGGTCAGCGGATAGATGGGGCACATGGCAATCATGCAGCCGATTTGCAGTGACGGGTTGATCTCGCGCCCCGCCTTCACCGCCAGAGCACTGGCCACCAGCTCATAGTGCGCCGCCTGGAACATCACCGGCTCGCGATCTTCTCCCGGCGCATATTTCAGCCCGGAGTTGGTAAACGGCGCAAAGTCTTCGTGGAAGTTGGCCTGGTTGTTGATCTCGTTAAAGGTCATCCAGTACTTCACTTTATGCTGGTAGCGCTCAAAAACGACCTTCGCGAAGCGGACAAAGAAGTCGATCAGCTTACGGTTGCGCCAGCCGCCGTATTCCGTCACCAGGTGGAAAGGCATCTCGAAGTGGGAAAGCGTGATCACCGGCTCGATGCCGTGCTTCAGGCACTCGTCGAACAGATCGTCATAGAATTGGAGTCCCGCTTCGTTCGGCTCCAGCTCGTCGCCTTTCGGGAAGATACGCGTCCAGGCGATGGAGGTGCGAAAGCATTTGAACCCCATTTCGGCAAAGAGTTTGATGTCTTCTTTATAGCGGTGATAGAAGTCGATGGCTTCGTGGTTTGGGTAATTTTTCCCCTCCATCACGCCGTTGGTGATTTCACGCGGTACCCCATGGGCACCTGCCGTCATGACATCGGCAACGCTCACGCCCTTGCCGCCCTCTTTCCAGCCGCCTTCAAGCTGGTGCGCCGCAACGGCCCCACCCCACAGAAAACCTGCTTTAAATCCTGACATTCGCTATCCCTCATTCTGCGTTATTTTCTGCAAAACAGTTACAGAAACCGGTTTCAGTTTGATGATGTGCAAAGGGGATTGCCGTTGCAAGCAGATCGCCGAAACCGGTTTCATTTTCGTGAACAGAGTCAAGTTTGTTGCCCTGTACAGGCCGCACAGAAAAAAAGATCCCCACGCCGAGAATAGGCTCGCAAACGTTTGCCTGGACTGTTAGAATTGCGCCGATTTTTCTTACTAGCTATGCAATCGCGTGGGGATTTAAGCCGTGACCAACAAAACTTCTCTCAGCTACAAAGATGCCGGTGTTGATATTGACGCAGGTAATGCGCTGGTTGACCGAATCAAAGGTGTGGTGAAAAAAACCCGCCGCCCGGAAGTGATGGGTGGCCTGGGTGGATTCGGCGCACTGTGCGCGCTGCCGCAAAAATATCGTGAACCTGTGCTGGTCTCGGGTACGGATGGTGTCGGTACAAAACTGCGCCTGGCGATGGATCTTAAGCGTCACGATACGATTGGTATCGATCTGGTGGCGATGTGCGTCAACGACCTGGTGGTACAGGGCGCTGAGCCGCTGTTCTTCCTGGATTACTACGCGACCGGCAAGCTGGACGTGGATACCGCAGCCAGCGTCATTAACGGTATCGCCGAAGGCTGCCTGCAATCCGGCTGTGCGCTGGTCGGCGGTGAAACCGCAGAAATGCCTGGCATGTATCACGGTGAAGATTATGACGTCGCAGGCTTCTGCGTCGGCGTGGTAGAAAAATCAGAAATTATCGACGGCAGCAAAGTGGCTGACGGCGATGTGCTGGTTGCGCTGGCCTCCAGCGGTCCGCACTCCAACGGCTACTCTCTGGTGCGTAAGATCCTCGAAGTGAGCGGTTGCGACCCGCTGACCACCGAGCTGGACGGCAAACCGCTGGCCGATCACCTGCTGGCCCCGACCCGCATCTACGTGAAAAACGTGCTGGAGCTGATTGAGAACGTTGACGTGCACGCCATCGCTCACCTTACCGGCGGCGGCTTCTGGGAAAACATTCCGCGCGTGCTGCCGGATAATACCCAGGCGGTGATCGACGCCTCCTCATGGCAGTGGCCGTCCGTCTTCAACTGGCTGCAAACCGCAGGCAACGTGAGCGAGCATGAAATGTACCGCACCTTTAACTGCGGCGTGGGCATGGTTATCGCCCTGCCCGCCAGCGAAGCGGATAAAGCGATTAAGCTGCTGACAGAAAAAGGTGAAAACGCGTGGAAAATCGGTACGATTAAAGCTTCCGATTCCGAACAGCGTGTGGTCATTGAATGAAAAACATCGTGGTGCTCATTTCCGGCAACGGAAGCAATTTGCAGGCAATCATAGACGCCTGCAAACAGAAGAAAATCAATGGCACCATTCGGGCAGTATTCAGCAACAAGGCCGATGCATTCGGCCTTGAGCGCGCGCGGGAAGCGAACATTCCTGCGCACGCGCTGGAAGCCAGCCAGTTCGCCGGGCGTGAAGCCTTTGACCGTGAGCTGGTGCAGGAGATTGACGCCTACGCGCCTGACGTGGTGGTGCTGGCAGGCTACATGCGCATCCTGAGCCCGGCTTTTGTTGCACACTACGCCGGACGACTGCTCAATATCCACCCTTCCCTGCTACCAAAATACCCCGGTCTGCACACCCATCGTCAGGTGCTGGAGAACGGCGATGAGGAGCATGGTACCTCCGTGCATTTCGTTACCGACGAGCTGGACGGCGGTCCGGTCATTTTGCAGGCAAAAGTACCGGTCTTTGACGGTGACAACGAAGACGACGTGACCGAACGTGTACAGGCTCAGGAACACGCCATTTATCCGCTGGTGGTAAGCTGGTTTGTTGACGGCCGTCTTGAGATGCGCGACGGCGCAGCCTGGCTGGACGGAGTGAAGTTGCCCCCGCAGGGTTATGCTGCCGAAGAGTAGTCTGTTTGAATTGCCCGGCGGCGCTTCGCTTGCACGGGCCTACGGTCCCGTAGGTCGTGGTAAGCGCAGCGCCACCCGACATCCCCTCCCCCAACCCTCTAAATTCCCCAATAAAAAAATAACTGTCATACTTTTCTGGCACTGTTGGACATATCGTGGAAATGCTCGCCATAATAAGGACGAGACGGATTTACCACGTCCTGTGATTGAACTGGAGTGTGAGCTGTAATGGGTCAGGAAAAGTTATACATCGAGAAAGAGCTAAGCTGGTTAGCATTCAACGAACGTGTACTTCAGGAAGCGGCCGATAAAACCAACCCGCTGATTGAACGTATGCGTTTTTTAGGCATCTATTCCAACAATCTGGATGAGTTCTACAAGGTTCGCTTCGCCGAACTGAAACGCCGAATCATCATCAGCGAAGAACAGGGCTTAAACTCCCACTCGCGACATCTGCTTGGAAAAATCCAGTCTCGCGTCATGAAAGCCGATCAGGAATTTGATGGCCTCTATAACGAGCTGCTGCTGGAAATGGCACGCAACCAAATCTTCCTGATCAACGAACGCCAGCTCTCCGCGAATCAGCAAAACTGGCTGCGCCACTATTTTAAACATTATCTGCGCCAGCATATCACCCCGATTCTGATCAACCGTGAAACCGATCTGGTGCAGTTCCTGAAAGATGACTACACCTATCTGGCGGTAGAAATCATTCGTGGTGAGACCATTAACTACGCGCTGCTGGAAATACCGTCTGATAAAGTCCCACGCTTTGTAAACCTGCCGCCGGAAACCCCGCGCCGACGTAAGCCGATGATCCTGCTGGATAACATCCTGCGCTACTGCCTGGACGATATCTTCAAAGGCTTCTTCGATTACGACGCGCTCAACGCCTACTCGATGAAGATGACCCGTGACGCCGAGTACGATCTGGTGCATGAGATGGAGGCCAGCCTGATGGAGCTGATGTCTTCCAGCCTCAAGCAGCGCCTGACGGCGGAGCCAGTGCGGTTTGTCTATCAGCGTGATATGCCGGACGCAATGGTGGAGATGCTGCGCGATAAGCTGACCATCTCCCGCTACGACTCCATTATTCCCGGCGGGCGTTACCACAACTTTAAAGATTTCATTGGCTTCCCGAACGTCGGCAAAGCCAATCTGGTGAACAAACCGCTGCCGCGCCTGCGCCATATCTGGTTCGATAAGTTCCGCAACGGGTTCGACGCCATCCGCGAACGGGATGTACTGCTCTACTATCCGTATCATACCTTTGAGCACGTGCTGGAATTGCTGCGTCAGGCCTCATTCGATCCGAACGTGCTGGCGATTAAAATCAATATTTATCGCGTGGCGAAAGATTCCCGCATCATCGATGCGATGATCCACGCGGCGCACAACGGCAAGAAAGTGACCGTGGTAGTTGAGCTCCAGGCTCGCTTCGACGAAGAGGCCAACATCCACTGGGCGCGCCGACTGACGGAAGCGGGCGTGCACGTCATCTTCTCCGCGCCGGGGCTGAAAATTCACGCCAAGCTGTTCCTGATCTCCCGTAAAGAGGGTGACGAGGTGGTGCGCTACGCCCATATCGGTACCGGGAACTTTAACGAGAAAACCGCGAGAATCTACACCGACTATTCGCTGCTGACTGCCGATGCCCGCATCACCAACGAAGTGCGTCGGGTGTTCAACTTCATTGAGAACCCGTACCGCCCGGTGAGCTTCGATTATCTGCTGGTGTCACCGCAGAACTCACGGCGCCTGCTGTACGATATGATCGACAAAGAGATTGCCAATGCGCAGAACGGCTTGTCGTCCGGCATCACGCTGAAGCTCAACAATCTGGTGGACAAAGGGCTGGTGGACCGCCTGTACGCGGCCTCCAGTTCTGGCGTTCCGGTAAATCTGCTCATTCGCGGCATGTGCTCGCTCATTCCGGAACTGGAAGGCATTAGCGATAACATCCGCGTGATCAGCATTGTGGATCGCTATCTTGAACACGATCGCGTCTATATTTTCGATAACGCCGGTGATAAGCGCGTATACCTCTCGTCCGCCGACTGGATGACGCGTAACATTGATTACCGTATTGAAGTAGCGGCACCGCTGCTGGATCCTCGCCTGAAGCAGCGTATCCTGGACATTATCGAGATCCTGTTCAGCGATACGGTGAAAGCACGTTATATCGACAAAGAACTCAGTAATCGCTATGTACCGCGCGGCAATCGCCGTAAAGTGCGCTCGCAGCTGGCGATTTACGATTACATTAAATCACTTGAGCAACCCGATTAACCTATGCCAATAAACGATAATACCCCACGCCCGCAGGAGTTCGCTGCGGTCGATCTTGGCTCAAACAGTTTCCATATGGTCATCGCCCGCGAGGTGGATGGCGCGATGCAGATCATCGGTCGTCTGAAGCAGCGTGTGCATCTGGCCGATGGTCTCGACGCGCGTAACATGCTGAGCGAAGAGGCTATGGAGCGCGGGCTGAACTGCCTGTCGCTGTTCGCAGAACGTCTGCAAGGCTTTTCACCGTCCAGCGTCTGCATCGTTGGAACGCATACGCTACGCCAGGCGCTGAACGCGCCGGAATTTCTTAAGCGCGCGGAAAAGGTTATCCCCTACCCGATTGAGATCATCTCCGGTAACGAAGAAGCGCGCCTGATTTTTATGGGCGTGGAGCATACGCAGCCGGAAAAAGGCCGCAAGCTGGTGATTGATATCGGCGGTGGCTCCACGGAACTGGTGATTGGCGAAGACTTCGAGCCGCGTCTGGTGGAAAGCCGCCGTATGGGCTGCGTCAGCTTCGCGCAGATGTATTTCCCGGGCGGCGTCATCACCCGCGAAAACTTCCAGCGCGCGCGCATGGCCGCCGTACAAAAACTGGAAAATCTGGCCTGGCAATACCGTATTCAGGGCTGGAACGTGGCGCTGGGCGCATCAGGGTCGATTAAAGCGGCCCATGAAGTGCTGCTGGCGATGGGTGAAAAAGACGGGTTTATTACGCCTGAGCGCCTGGTGAAACTCACCGAAGAGGTGCTTAAGCATAAGAGCTTCGACGCCCTGAGTTTGCCGGGTCTGTCCGACGAACGTAAAGCCGTGTTCGTACCGGGGCTGGCGATCCTCTGCGGCGTGTTTGACGCGCTGGCGATCAAAGAACTGCGCCTCTCTGACGGCGCCCTGCGTGAAGGCGTGCTGTATGAGATGGAAGGACGTTTCCGTCATCAGGATATTCGCAGCCGTACCGCGCAGAGCCTGGCCAACCAGTACAACATCGACCGTGAACAGGCGAAGCGCGTTCTCGAAACCACGGTGCAGATGTACGAGCAGTGGGAGGAGCAAAATCCTAAGCTGGCGCATCCGCAGCTGGCCGCGCTGTTAAAATGGGCCGCTATGCTGCACGAGGTGGGGCTGAACATTAACCACAGCGGAATGCATCGCCATTCAGCCTATATTCTGCAAAACAGCGATCTGCCTGGCTTCAACCAGGAGCAGCAAACCATGATGGCGACGCTGGTCCGCTATCACCGCAAAGCCATCAAGCTCGACGATCTGCCGCGCTTTACGTTGTTTAAGAAAAAGCAGTTCCTGCCGCTCATTCAGCTGTTGCGCCTGGGCGTATTGCTCAATAATCAGCGACAGGCGACCACCACGCCGCCGACGCTGAAGCTAAAAACGGATGACTATCACTGGACGCTGAGCTTCCCGCACGACTGGTTCAGCCAGAACGCGCTGGTACTGCTGGATCTGGAAAAAGAGCAGCAGTACTGGGAAGCGGTCACCGGCTGGCTGTTGAAGATTGAAGAAGAGAGTTCAGAGGCGGCAGCGTAACGGCTCAGGCGCTCTCCTGAGAAGGCTCCGTGTCGAGCAACGTATCAAGCTCAGCCGGCAACCCAATCAAATAACCCTGCACATAATCGATACCTAGCGCGTGCACCGCGCTACGTATCTCTTCTGTTTCCACATATTCCGCCACCACCAGCATTTTCTTCATCCGGGCCAGATGGCAAATAGAAGCCACAATCTGGTAATCCAGGCTGTTGCTGACAATATTGCGAATAAAACCGCCGTCGATTTTGAGGATGTCGGCGTCCACGCTTTTTAACCGCGCATAGCTGGCGTAGCCGGTGCCAAAATCATCAATGGCGATCCGGATGCCCATTTTTTGTAATTTCCTGAGGGTAGACGCCGCCAGATCCGCATGACCAAAGGCGCTGCTTTCGGTCACTTCAAAGATCAACTGCCATGCTTCAACGGCGTATTTGGCTAACAGGCGGCTCACTTCAAGCGGGAACTGCGCCCGGTAGACGGTAGAAGGTGCGAGGTTGATCGCAAAGCGCTGGCCCGGCAACCGCTGGCGGTGCTGTGCCAGGAAACTCAACGTACGCTCCAGTACCCATAAATCGACACGCGACGATAAACCAAATTCCTGTGCTATGGGCAGGAACTGTTCGGGAAAGATCAGCGCCCCATTATCATCACGCATTCGCAGCAGCACCTCGTGATAACAATCGCCGCGCAGCCCGCGAACGGGTTGAACCAGCAGGGTAAAAGCGTCCTGCTCCAGCGCGGCCTGTAAACGGCTCATCATCGCGACCTTATCTTTCAGGCTACGCTGCAAGTGAACAGCCCCGCGCTGCTGAAGATTTTCCGGGTGGTTGGTAGAAAGGGAGAGATCGGCCACGATGCCCAGCTCCCCCAGCACCAGATAGAGGTGATTGACGGGTGAGCGCACATAGCAATAGCTTATGCCGACCTGAGGCTGTACCGGCATACCATCCCAGACAAAAACGAACTGCTTGATATGCTCGTCCAGCGTCTCAATGCGCTGTTGATGCGACTCCGCATCCAGACGCACCGCCATGTCATACCCGGTGAGGTGATAGACTCGCTCGTTGGGCTGAAGAGTGCCGTTTATCCATTGCGCCAGCTGCTGTTTATACTGGATCCGCAGCATCACGCCGTAATTGCGTCCCAGTACCTCCAGCTCGGGCACGCGCAGTAAACAGAGCGCTGACCACGGATGACTGGCCAGCTCGCGCGACAGCGCCCGCAGGTTGGGCATATGCACCACCGGATCGAGAAAAGCCTGACTGCGGGAGCGAATATTGATGGCGCGCTGGCGTGTCGCCAGCATCGACATGTACGTCACAACGAAGGAAAAGACCAGATAGCTGGATGAGGTGATCGCCAGCTGAATGCCATACCCCTCTTGCACCGGAATGTAGTGATAAAAAAAGTGAATCGACACCAGCAGGACCGGCGTCCAGATGAGTGACATCAGCTTGTAGCCAAAGCGCATCGCCCCCCAGAGCATCACGGGCATCAGCAGGGACAAGGTGTAGTTGGTACTGAAAATGGAACTGTTTGCATTCATGGGCAGCAGCAGCATGACCAGCAACCCGCCCAGGGCTAAAAACCACACCACAAACTCAACGGCCGTCACCTTTTTGTCTATTTGCGCGCGGAGCTGGGACATCAGTCCCTTGATATAGCGCGGATGCCGTATCAGGCGGATCAGCAGGTAGCTTAGCGGCACGCCCGTCAGCCCGCTCACCAGTAGCCCCTGATAGTTAATAAGTGTCCGAATATTGAGGGGATTTAGTCCCGCGAGGCTCTGGCGGCTCTCATAAATGCCGAGATAAACCGCAAACTGAAACAGCACCAGAAAAAGCGTTGCCGGACAAAACACCTGCCAGAAAATACGCTGCCCCATCAGACGTATGTCACCGTAAGCGGTCATATTGCGCCGGGGCGCAAATACGCGATAACCGCCCCAGCTGAGCACCAGAGGAACGATAAAATGCAGAATGCCAGCCACGGTTTCAAATAACCCAACGGAGGGGTAATAACGTAAAAATAGCGATACCACCACCCCGGGGAGGGCTTCCAGGCCAAAGAACAACATCAGCGCCAGCAGAAAAGAGAGCGGGAGATAATAGAGCGCAACGATACCGTCACCCAGCTGCGTTAAGGTATTAGCCACACTTAGTACCGGGAGTAACACGACGGGTAAAATAAGAGGAAGTGCCCACCAGCGGTCTTTATTTTGCTTCAGGATGTGGTGAATATTCATAGATGCTCGTTTACAACCCTTGCGCTCCAGAGGGTAAAGGAAGACAGGCATCCAACCTGACGTACACGTTGCCCGGAAAATTCCTGGCAAGCACAGTGGAGGAGGGATTTTAAATATCAACGACGGGATGCGGTTGACCTAAATCAAATTAATTTATCTGAATAAACCTTTCTTACGTTTTTTTTGAATATTTTTCCTGTAATTATCAATGCGATAAATAAAAGCGTTGTTTTTAATAACATAAATTAATGTAAGCATTGACGGTATTTTACATTTCGCCGAATTGACCCAGACTTGCGGCTGTGCCTTAATAGCCGTATCGCCCAAAAGGGTATACTCAGGAAAAGAAAGTGAGTCAGGCTACGCGTATGCGAAAACGACATCGATTTAACACCCGGATGACCCGCATCATACTGCTCATCAGTTTCCTGTTTTTCTTTGGCCGCTTTGTTTATTCCTCCATTGGCGCCTGGTATCACCATCAGGACAAAATTCAGTCGCAGCAATCAGGCCTCGTTGTGGATTCGCCCGAGCGCTAACGTCCATGTTCACGCTGTAACAGCCGAATAATTACCGTCATCCCTTTGCTGAGGATCTTATCCTGACGCATCACTATCGCCAGTTGCCGGCGCAGAACGGGCGTTAACGATTGAACGCGTAATCCCTCCCGGTCGTCGGCATGCTCCACCGCCATTCGCGGCACAATACTGTAGCCCAGCCCTGCACGTACCATGCGTTTGATGGCCTCAATACTGCCAAGCTGCATAACCGGTGAGACGGCTAGTCCGCGGGCTTCAAACCAGCCGTCAATCAACGTTCGCGTACCGCTGCCCGACTCAAACGCAATGAGCGGCTGAGCGTATAAAGAGTCTGGCGTAAACTGCTCCCCTTCTTCCGGCTGAACCTGCGCGCCAATCCAGACAAACTCTTCCTCCATCGCGTGCATAATCGCCAACGTACGACCGCTCGCCGGTAGCGTGACCAGCCCCATATCCAGCCGATTCTCCTCAATCGCCCTGACGATATCTGGCGTATTTCCCGTCGTCACTCCGATCCGTAACAGGGGATACTCCTCACGAAGCTGCTGCAACAGCGCTGGAAGCAGATGAATACAGGCCGTCGCGCCCGTGCCGAGCGTGATGGTGCCGCTCACTTCCTGATTGAATGCGCTAACCGAACGAATTGTCTCCTCAACCGCCAGTTCAAGACGTTCACCGTGCACCCGTAGCGCCTCACCGGCAGCAGTGGCTTTGATTCCACGCCCCGTACGTTCGATCAGCCGCGTCTGAAGAAACTGCTCCAGCTGGCGTATTTGCAGGCTGACGGCGGGCTGGGAAATACCCATTACATCTGCTGCCGCAGAAAAGCTGCCGCGTTGAACGACCAGACGAAAAGTGGCGAGGTGTCCCAGATTGAGCGTCGTCATGCAAAGTTTCTCTTATAGGGTGAATAAGGATACGGCTCTGCCAGCACAATACCGCGCCCTGTATGCTCGGGACAACTGCCTAACGGAATGAAAAATAATGGAAACACCTGCACTCCCTCGCCGTCTTGCGCTCACTGCGGGATGTAATCAACTCATTAACTGGGGGATCTCCTTTTACATGCCGGGAACCTTTGCTCATGCCATTACAGCAGACCGAAGCTGGTCGTCCCCCAAAATCTATCTTGGCCTGACGCTGGCCATGCTGGTTATGGCTATTGTCTCGCCGTTTGTCGCTCCTCTGCTGGCGCGTTTTGGTGGACAAAGGGTGGTAATGAGCGGGACCTTGCTGATCGCCGTAAGCTGTCTGTCAATGGCCTTTACGCCCACACTTTCAGGCTGGTATGGCGCCTGGTTGCTGACCGGCATCGGGATGCGCCTGTCGCTGTATGATGCGCTTTTCTCCGCTCTTGTGAACCTATACGGACCGCAGGCACGCAGGACAATCTCTCGTGTCACCCTGGCAGGCGGGCTGGCGTCCGCTGTCTTTTGGCCGCTGGGAGACGCCTTACTGAACGTGATGGGTTGGCAGGATGCGCTGAAGATCTACGCCCTGTTCGGTCTGCTCAGTGCCCTGCTTCTTCGGCGCTTCCCGCGCCAGCGCTTTACGGTCAAGCCCAAAGCATGTACGCAGGTTTCCCCTCTTGACAGGCGTAATGGCTGGCTTTATGCAACCTTCATTGCTCTCATCACCTTCGTCTCTAACGGCACCTCTACACACCTTCCCGAATTTATCGCCAGCTTCGGCCTGCCGGTCGCCGTCGGCATGCTGTGGGGAATGGGGCAGACCGGTGCGCGCCTTATGGAGGTGCTGGCAGGGGCGCGCCTCACTCCGCTAAAACTGACGCTTTTCACTGCGCTCGCCATGCCGCTTTGTTTTCTCATCGGACTGAGCAGCGACATGCTGGCCTGGTGTGCCGCCGGATTTGTGTTCGGCTTTGGTGCCATTAACGGGCTGGTGACTATCGTCAAAGCGACGCTACCCCTGGAACTGTTTAGTACAGAGCGCTATGCCAGCCGCACGGGGCTGCTGCTTATTCCAGGCCAACTGATGGCAGCCGCCTCTCCGTTTGCGTATGCGTGGCTGAATAAGTCGCTGGGTATAACAGGCGGAATGTGGGTTTCCGCAGGACTGACGCTGGTCATTGCGGGGTTCGCAGTGGCGCTCGTGCGCAGCCCAGGCAAACAAACTGTATCGCACTGTATCCCGAGCGCTACGCTGACAAACCGGTACAAAACGCCCGCAGAAGCAAACATCCCCGATACATAAAAATGGTCTTCTGTATCCCTCGCCATAATAAACTGATGAGGAGAGACACAGATGATTCGTCGATATTTCCTGCTTCCTGTATTTGCGCTGACGTCCTTTGCTGGCGCACTGGCCGCACCGTTAGATGGCCTGAGCGCTGCTGATGTTAATGGCCCGGCCGCCGTAGCGCCGCAGGAAAAACCCCAGCCGCCAGCAAAACTGATCGTCGACCCACCGCTGGCGGGACCGCTGAGTAAAGGTGCAGTCTTTATTCAGTACCGCGTCGAAAACCTGCGCATTGAACCTGTATTTGGACCCGACGCGCTGAAAGTCACTCCGCGTATCGGCCATATTCACGTTGTGGTGGATGACGCGCCCTGGCACTGGGCTGATACCAGCGGCGAGCCGGTGATCCTGGTCGGGCTGCCCGCCGGGAAACACAAGGTAACCATCATCGTTGCCGACCCGACGCATAAGCCCATCGACCATAAAATCGTTGAATTCACCGTGCCGCCACACGCGGCGGTTCACCACTTTTAAGGAGCCTGTTATGAAAGCATTGTCTGTATTAACAGCGGCGCTGCTGGCGGTTTCCACCAGCGCGCTGGCAGAGACGAAAGCCAGCGTGGTGCTGGTGCACGGGGCGTTTGCCGACGGCAGCAGCTGGAATAAGGTGATTACCCGGCTGCAAAAACACCATACCGAGGTCATTGCGGTACAACTTCCGCTCACGTCTCTGAAAGATGATGTCGCCGCCACGCAGCGTGCTATCGCCCGGGCTCATGGCGACGTTGTGCTGGTCGTGCACTCCTGGGGCGGGTCGGTAAGCAGCGAAGCGGGCAATTATGCGCGGGTGAAGTCTCTGGTTTACGTTGCCGCTTTTGCGCCGGATTCCGGCCAGTCGACCGCAGATCTGGCAGACAGTTATCCTGCTCCGCCAGGGAGCGCCAGCCTCGCTAAAACGTCAGAGGGGTATTTATATCTGCCGACAAAAGCGGTCAGCGAGAATTTTGCCCCTGACGTGAAGGACGTTGAGCGCAGCGTGATTGCCGCGACGCAAAGCCCTATTAAGGCCGATGCGTTTGGGGAGAAAGTCGCGCATGCCGCCTGGCATGACAAACCGAGCTGGTATGTGATCAGCAAAAATGACCGGATGATCAATCCTGAGCTTGAGCGCGCAATGGCGAAGAAAATCAACGCCAACACCACGGAGGTAGCGGCAAGCCATGTATCGATGGTCAGCCAGCCGGACGTCGTTACCCGTACGATTGAACAGGCGTTATCGGGTCAACAGTGATAAAAAAGCCCGCATGATGAACGGTCCGACTTCGGGCCACGCCATCCTGCGGGCTTTATGCACTTCTGGCTCCTGCAACGGGGTTATGTGCGGTTTTCACAGACGCGCCTTCCCCCCACTCTTAACCATCAGAAGCTGTACGTCACCTTCAAACTTCCCACAGGAGACGTTTTTCGCTGAACAATTGGGCTATCGCCAGCCTCTCCCGTCAGCTGCGTAACGCCAGCTGCGGCAAGCAGGCTCCAGCGGGAGGTGAGCTTATGAGTCCAGTCCAGGTTCAGCGAATACGCATATAGTCCCGATCCGGCATCGTGTCGGGCAAAACCCGATGCGGCCGACTGGGCGGCATTCACCCCGTAATAGGTTTGCACGTACTTACTGGATCCCCAGCTACCGGTCAGCGCCAGCGTTAACGCATTTTTCGGAGATGTATAGATCGGGCTGGCAATGCCGAAATGCACAGCCTCACCATTGTCTCTCTCAGAAACCGGAACCTCTGCCTGCAACTGCACGGTCAGCCAGTCAGTCACCCTGTACCCCAGCCCTGGCACAACGATAGCTGAGCCTTTAATGTCACCCATTCCCCGCAGGTCGTCGCTGCCGGAGGCGATCGAATCGCTGCTTACGTCGCGATCCTTACGTCCAGCGCGATAGCTCAGCGCTGCATTGTAGTCCAGGTTACCAAAGCTGTTGCCGTAGCCGATCCCCCGCGTGGTGCTGACAAAAAAACCATTTGCCATCGCGTAATCAACCACCTGAGCCGCAGAGACCCGGCTCTTGTCCGAACCGGAATAGCGTGGCGCAACATCCACGCCGCCTCCCAGGGTTAACACGTTGCCCTGGCGCTGATCTGCCGCCAGGGCCGTGGTAGCCAGTAACGCCAGGACGGCCCCCGGCAAGATGCTTTTCATGCTGCGACCGATGCGTGAACGGGGGAAACTATGACGCAGTGTGATGTTTCTCATTAAAGAAGCCCTTTGGATTCAGATAATTGCGATACAAGCGGTGTTAAACGCCAGAGCGCTTATTCTGAATACTCACCTTAAGATTCTTATGAGCCGTAAATGAAGAAATGCTGAAGCAAGTGAAGGTTCTGTAAACCCTGAAGAATTCCTGATACCGTTTTTTCTTCAGTTGTTCTTCATGCACTGTTGATACAGTTACCAATGTGAAAATTCTATTAATTGAAGACGACCTGGATCTCGGCAATGGCGTACGTATCGCCCTTGCAGATCAAGGATTTGATGTCATATGGGTACGCCGCAAAGAGGATGCGCTGCATCAGCTTGGGATCTGCGTGCCGGAACTTATTTTGCTAGACCTGGGGCTGCCCGATGGCGATGGCATGAGCCTGATGACGCGCCTGCGTCAACAGCTTAAGGGCGTCCCCGTCATCATCCTGACGGCGCGAGGCACGCTACAGGACCGCCTGTGCGGTCTGGATGCAGGCGCAGACGATTATCTGGTCAAACCTTTTGTTCTCGCCGAACTGCTGGCGCGCGTGAGAGCCCTTGCGCGGCGCAGTTACGGTTTTGAAAATGAGGCAATAGAAATTCGCGGTTTGTCGCTTCATATTCCGACGCGTCGCGTAACGGTGAGCGCACGCCACGTTGAGCTGACGGCAAGCGAATATGCGCTGCTTGAAACGTTAATGCTGCGCGCCGATCGCGTGCTTACGCGACGGTATCTGGAAGAAAGGTTATTTGGCACGAAAGAAAACCTCAGCAACGCACTTGATGTGCATATGGGTAACCTGCGGCGAAAAATTGGCGATGGCTTTGTGCGAACGGTGAGAGGCGTTGGGTATGTCATTGATACCGTACCCGTTCAGAAGGCGGCAGGTTGATGCGTAATTTTTGGCACCACCTCAGGCTTCCCACACTGGTCAGGCGAATGCTGGTCGCCCAGATGCTGCTGCTTACGTTGCTCTGGTGTCTCTTTTTAACCTTCATTTTGCTGGAAGACCTGCGTAGTCCTCCCATACTGACGGGCAGTGAGACTTACGAAACCGTTTTTTCCCTGGTAGAGAGCATGGACGATCGCCCGCAGGCGCGTGATGCCGTGCTGGCAGCGTTCAGCAAGGCGCTGCGGGAGGGCTATGGCGGCGGTGAAGACCCGGAGCTGTCCATCAACCTCATTGTTCGCAAGAATAACGAGATTATTTTTTCTTCGAATGGTGCGCCAACGGGGGTAAAAAATAGCCGTCTGGGGGTCATGCAGCATGTCCAGAGTGAGGACCATACATGGACAAGCCGTACCCTCAAATCCGCGCACTCCGACGTGGAGGTCACCCTTTTTACCCCTGCCGGTAGCTGGAATTTCTTTATCTATCTGAACTCGCGCGGCTACTACGTCATGCCGCTGATGATATGCATCCCTTTTCTTCTGTTCCCCGCGTGGCTGTCCATCCGCATCGCGATGCGCCCCTGGAACAAGGTGGTAGATGAAATTTCATTGCGCACGCCGGACGATCTCTCGCCTTTAAAAGCCGTCCCCCGACACAGGGAGCTTCGCCAGACGGTCGACGCGATTAATGACTTTCTGGCCAGGGTGCGGGAAAGCGCCGAAAGGGAAAAAATGTTTATTGCCGATGCCGCTCACGAACTGCGTACGCCTCTGGCCGCGATGCGGATCAACGTCGAGGCATTGCAGTCCTGGGTCATCAGCGAAAGCCAGCAGGAACTGCTTGCGGGCATTGTTCGCAGCAATAGCCGTGCTGCGCGTCTCGTCAATCAGCTTCTGCTGATGATGCACAGCGAAGCACACATCAGCACGGTGTTGTCGCCTGTGCCGCTGACAACGCTTATTCAGGAGCGAATGGCTGCCCTGGAACCGCTGGCGTCCGGACGCAGAATTGAGTTTGAATTCTTCGCCGACGATGAAATCCATGTCGCAGGCATTCGGGAACGTCTGGTGTCGCTGATCGACAATTTAATTGAGAATGCCGTGAAGTACAGCCCTGAGGGTGGACGCATTGAGGTACAACTGCAATCGCGTGATAAGTGCGCTCAGCTGCGCGTCTCAGACGCGGGCCCCGGTATCCCGATTGAACTACGGGAGCGCGTGTTCGACAGATTTTTCCGCGATCCTAATCAGACCCAAAGCGGGAGTGGACTGGGGCTTGCCATCGTCAAAGCCGTTACGCAGCAACACAACGGCAGGGTCAATCTGAGTACGTCAGCCGAAGGTGGTCTTATGGTGACCGTTGATTTCCCGAATCCGGCGTTCGCATGAATGTAAACCCGGCGCTACACGTCCTGACATGTGTCAGCGCAGCGTTACTTCACGTATGCCGCAGATTGCTTCAATAAAATTACCGTATTTGTTATATTGTTACTTACTGATTATTCACCTCTGCGGTGCCAAAAAGAACAAGATTCACCGCAACCCAGGACAGAAAAATGTTAGATTACCGCTTCCCGACAGCTTTGCAGATGGTTCTCAGCGTAGCGATGGCGGAGCAATCGGGTGAACGTTCGACGAGTGCAATCCTGGCTTACGGCCTGGAAGCGAATCCGAGCTTTATCCGCAAATTAATGGTTCCTCTCGCCCGCGACGGCATTATCGTCTCCACGCTTGGCCGCAACGGCTCTATTCATCTTGGCCGCCCGGCGGAAGAGATTACCCTGCGTGATATCTACCTTTCCGTCACTGAAGATAAAAAGCTGTGGGCGTCCCGTCCTGACGTCCCGGCCCGCTGCGTGGTCAGCGCCAACGCCTGCTGGTACTTCAAATCAATCGCTGATGAAGCGGAGCAGGCTTCGTTAGCGGTTTTAGCGCGCCATACCGTCGCCAGCGCGCTGGAAGAGGTGAAAAAAGCCGATACCAGCGGGTGCGATCCGGTGCCGGAACTCTGTACGCAGCATAAAAAAGCGCCTTAATCCTGACAGACTGCGAAAAAAAAGCCGCCTTCATTGTGAAGGCGGCTTTTTGCTATCTGCTACGTCCTACGCAGGCAACACCTCTCTTTCCGCTTTGCCGCGCGTCACGAACTTACGCAGCGTCACGTAAAAGACCGGCGTCAGGAACAGACCAAACAGCGTCACGCCCAGCATCCCGGAGAAGACGGTGATCCCGGTGACGCCGCGCACTTCTGCCCCTGCCCCGTGACCAAGGATCAGTGGAATAGTCCCGGCAATAAAGGCGATAGAAGTCATTACAATCGGGCGTAAACGCAGGCGGCACGCCTCCAGCGCAGCCTCCATGATGCTTTTGCCCTGAATTTCCAGCTCGCGGGCAAACTCCACGATAAGTATCGCGTTTTTACAGGCCAGCCCCATCAGCACAACCAGCCCTACCTGCACGAAGACGTTGTTATCGCCCCCGGTCAGCCAGACGCCGAACAGCGCGGAGAGCATCGTCATCGGCACGATGAGGATCACCGCCAGCGGCAGCGTCCAGCTTTCATACAGCACCGCCAGCACCAGGAACGCCAGCAGCACTGCGACCGGGAAGACGATCAGCGCCGTGTTGCCCTGGGTGGCCTGCTGGAAGCTCAGGTCCGTCCATTCAATATTCATCCCGTTCGGCAGGATCTGCTTAGACATAGCGTCCAGCTGCGTCATCGCCTGCGCGGAAGAGAGCACGCGCGGGTCGGCATCACCAATCAGATCCGCCGCCGGGTAGCCGTTGTAGCGGATCACCGGGTCCGGACCGTAGGTGGTCGTGATGTTCACCATACTGCCAATCGGCACCATTTCGCCCTGGCTGTTGCGGGTACGCAGATTCGCAATATCTTCCACGCTGTCGCGGAACTGCCCGTCGGCCTGCGCCATCACGCGCCAGGTACGCCCGAACTGGTTGAAATCATTGACGTACGACGAGCCCAGATAGGTTTGCAGCGTCCCGAAGAGATCGGTCAGCGACACGCCCTGCGCTTTCGCCTTATCGCGGTCAACCTGGACGTCCAACTGCGGCACGTTAGCCTGGTAGGTTGAGATGGGGAAATGCATCCCCGGCGTCTGCATAATCGCCCCGGACATGGTGTTCACCGCGTTTTGCAGCGCGCCATAGCCCAGACCAGCGCGATCCTGTATGTACAGCGAATAGCCCGACCCCTGACCCAGCCCTAAAATCGGCGGCGGCAGAATCGAGAAGCCAAAGCCCTGCTGGATTTGCGCGATTTTCGCGTTGATCTCCGCGTTAATTTCCGCCGCGGAATGTTTACGCTGGTCGAACGGCTTCAGGCCAAAGAAGACCGTCCCGGTGTTCGGCGTATTGGTGAACTGGAGCGCATTCAGGCCAGGAAACGCGACCGCATAATCCACGCCTTCGGTATTCATCCCGATTTCGCTCATTTTGCGGATCACCGCATCGGTACGCGCCAGCGACGAGCCTTCCGGCATTTTCACGCCGCCAATCAGGTACAGCTTATCCTGCGTCGGAATAAACCCGCCGGGAACGGCTTTAAACATCACCCCCGCAGCGCAAAGCAGCAGCAAATAAACCACAAACACCGCCCCGCGTCGGCCGAGCGTTTTGCTCACCAGCCCCTGATAGCCAGTCGAGCTGCGGTGGAAAAAGCGGTTAAACGGACGGAAAATCCAGCCGAACAGACGATCGATAAGCCGGGTCGGGAAATCTTTCGGGGCGCCATGCGGCTTCAACAGCAGCGCGGCCAGCGCTGGCGAGAGCGTCAGCGAGTTGATGGCGGAGATCACCGTGGAAATGGCTATCGTTACCGCAAACTGTTTGTAAAACTGACCGGTCACGCCGGAGAGGAACGCCATCGGAACGAATACCGCACAGAGCACCAGCGCAATGGCAATAATCGGCCCGGACACCTCACGCATCGCCTGATGCGCTGCCGCAAGTGGGGCGAGCCCCTCTTCGATATTTCGTTCGACGTTTTCCACCACCACGATGGCATCGTCCACTACGATACCAATCGCCAGCACCAGCCCGAACAGACTCAGGGTATTCAGCGAAAAGCCCAGCAGGTAGAGAATACTGAAGGTACCCACTACCGATACCGGCACCGCAATCAGCGGGATAATCGACGCGCGCCATGTTTGCAGGAACAGGATCACCACCAGCACGACCAGTACCACCGCTTCCAGCAGCGTTTGCACCACCGCGCGGATCGAGTCGCGTACAAATACCGTCGGGTCGTAAGGCGCCGCCCATTTCATATCGTCCGGGAATCGCGTCGACAGTTCGTCCATTTTCGCGCGCACCGCGTTAGACAGATCGATGGCGTTCGCCCCAGGAGACTGGAAGATACCAATCCCGACCGCATCTTTATTGTTCAGCTGGGAACGCAGGGCATAGCTCCCGGAACCCATTTCAATCCGCGCCACATCGCGCAGGCGGACGACCGTACCATCCTGCGTTGTTTTCAGGACAATATTGCCAAACTCTTCTTCGGTATGCAGGCGGCCCTGGGCGTTAATGGAGATCAGGAAGTCGCTCTCTTTCGGCAGCGGCTCGGCGCCAAGCTGACCGGCGGAGACCTGCACGTTCTGCTCCTGCATCGCCGTCACTACGTCCGAAGCGGTCAGACCGCGGGCAGCCACCTTGTTCGGATCCAGCCAGACGCGCATCGCGTATTCACCCGAGCCAAAAATCTGGATCTGACCCACGCCGGGCAGACGCGCCAGCTCGTCCTTCACCTTCAGCGTGGCGTAGTTACGCATATACAGTGAATCGTACTTACCACCAGGCGAAAACAGATGCACCACCAGCGTCAGCGTTGGCGACTGTTTCTGAGTCGTGATGCCCAAACGCCGCACGTCTTCCGGCAGACGCGCCTCGGCCTGCGCGACGCGGTTTTGCACCTGAACCTGCGCCTGATCCGGGTCAGTCCCCGGACGGAAGGTCACGGTGGTCACCAGCACGCCGTCCGAGCCCGCGACGGATTTCATGTACATCATGTTTTCAACGCCGTTGATCGCCTCTTCCAGCGGTGTTGCCACGGTCTCAGCAATCACTTTCGGGTTGGCGCCCGGATACTCGGCGCGCACCTGCACGCTTGGCGGCACGACGTCAGGGTATTCGCTCACCGGCAGCAGCGGGATGGCGATTAATCCTGTGATAAAAATCAGAATCGACAGTACGGCGGCAAAAATCGGCCTGTCGATGAAAAAGCGGGAAAAGTCCATGGATTGGATTCTCAGGTAAGGGATCAGTTGAGGGCGGCGCTGGCGGTCATGGCAACGGTTTTTGCATTAACCGGCATACCCGGCATAAACACTTTTTGTAAACCATCGACGATGACTTTATCCCCGGGATTCAGCCCCTGCTGTACGATACGTAAACCGTCGGCCAGACGCCCGGGCGTGATGTCGCGGCGCTGCGCTTTTCCGTCTTTATCCACGATATAGACGTATTTACGATCCTGATCGGTCAGCACCGCCTTATCGTCAACAAGCGTGGCTTTAAATTCCGCACTGCCCGGCAGGCGTACGCGGGCAAACAGTCCCGGCGTGAACTGACGCTGTGAGTTATCCAGCAGCGCGCGCATGCGGATGGTCCCGGTGCTCGGCGTGAGCTGGTTATCCAGGAAATCCACTTTGCCCTGATGGGGATAGCCCTCCTCGCCCGTCAGGCCAATCTCAACCGGCAGCGCCGTGTGATTGCTGGACGCCCCCTGCCCGCTGCGGGCCAGTTTCTGATAGTGAAGGTAGGTTGACTCGTCCACGTCAAAGTAGACGTACACCGTCTTCTGCGAGACCAGCGTGGTGAGGACGCTGGCGGTATCGCCCGCAGTCACCAGGTTCCCGCTGGTGATCAGCGCCCGGCTGGCGCGACCATCGATAGGCGCAGTCACTTTGGTGAAGTCCAGGTTGAGCTGGGCTGCGTCAACCGCCGCCTG
>NZ_QFRV01000047.1:0-37950 GCF_004136805.1 Enterobacter cloacae complex sp. GF14B | reverse complement strand
CGATGCCGACGCGGTGTACCTCGACTGGGGCAAGCCAACCCAACGTCCGCTGGCGCAGGTGACGCCGGAGCTGCTCAGAGGCATGCAGTTCGACTCCGGATCGATGGGGCCGAAAGTAGCCGCCTGCCGCGAGTTTGTTGAGGCCTGCGGCGGCATTGCCGGGATCGGCGCGCTGAATGACGGCGCGGAGATCCTGGCGGGCGAGAAAGGCACGTTGATTCGTAACTAAACCCCTCCCCTCACCCTAACCCTCTCCCGGAGGGAGAGGGAATGTAAGCCCCCCTCTCCCCGTGGGAGAGGGCCGGGGTGAGGGCATCAGACAGCTAACAATTTAAAAAGGATTTCCCCATGACCATTAACCTGAAAAACCGCAACTTCCTGAAACTGCTGGACTACACCCCGGCGGAGATCCAGTACCTGATTGACCTCGCCATCGAGCTCAAGGCCGCCAAAAAAGCCGGGCGCGAGAAGCAAACCCTGGTCGGGAAAAACATCGCCCTGATCTTTGAAAAAACCTCCACCCGCACCCGCTGCGCCTTCGAAGTGGGCGCGTTCGACCAGGGCGCGCAGGTGACCTATCTCGGCCCAAGCGGATCGCAGATTGGCCATAAAGAGTCGATGAAAGACACCGCCCGCGTGCTGGGCCGCATGTATGACGGCATCGAATATCGCGGCTACGGCCAGGCCATCGTTGAAGAGCTGGGCGAGTACGCGGGGGTGCCGGTGTGGAACGGCCTGACCGACGAGTTCCACCCGACCCAAATTCTCGCCGATCTGATGACCATGCTGGAGCACTCCCCGGGCAAAACCCTGCCTGAGCTGAGCTTTGCCTATCTCGGCGACGCGCGCAACAACATGGGCAACTCGCTGATGGTCGGTGCGGCCAAGATGGGGATGGATATCCGCCTCGTGGCGCCGAAATCTTTCTGGCCGGAGGCAGGCCTGGTTGAGCAGTGCCGCGCCATTGCGAAAGAGACGGGCGCGCGCATCACCCTCACCGACGACGTGGAAGAAGGCGTGCAGGGGACCGATTTCCTCTACACCGACGTGTGGGTCTCCATGGGCGAGCCGAAGGAAGCCTGGGCCGAGCGCGTCAGCCTGATGAAGCCATATCAGATTAACGCGGACGTGATGAAGGCCACCGGTAACCCGAACGTCAAGTTCATGCACTGCCTGCCGGCGTTCCACAACGAGCACACCAAAGTGGGCCGCGAAATCGAGATGGCGTACGGCCTGAAGGGGCTGGAGGTGACGGAAGAGGTCTTCGAATCACCGAACTCCATCGTCTTCGACGAAGCAGAGAACCGCATGCACACCATTAAAGCGGTCATGGTGGCGACACTCGGCGACTAATCACCGCCCGGCGCGCCGCGGGGTGCGCCGGGTTTAAGGAGAACATCATGGGCAAGTTCAAGTTTCCCTCCGCTTACACCATTCTCTTTTTTCTGATTGCCGTGGTTGCCGTGCTGACGTGGATTGTCCCGGCCGGGCAGTACCATATGGCAATGAACGAGGTGCTCGGTAAAGAAGTGCCGGTTGCTGGCACCTACGCGCACGTGGCAGCGCACCCGCAAGGTCTGGTCTCCGTGCTGATGGCGCCGATTGCCGGGCTGTACGATCCGGAATCCGGCCAGGCCGGAGCCATCGACGTGGCGCTGTTTATTCTGATCATCGGCGGATTCCTCGGGATCGTTACCAAAACCGGGGCGATAGACGCCGGGATCGAGCGCGTCACCACCCGGCTGCGCGGCCGCGAAGAGTGGATGATCCCGATCCTGATGGCGCTGTTTGCCGCGGGCGGCACGATTTACGGCATGGCAGAAGAGTCGCTGCCCTTCTATACCTTACTGGTGCCGGTGATGCTGGCGGCGCGGTTCGATCCGGTGGTTGCGGCCTCTACCGTGCTGCTCGGCGCGGGGATCGGCACCCTCGGCTCCACCATCAACCCGTTCGCCACGGTGATCGCCGCCAACGCCGCCGGGATCCCCTTCACCAACGGCATCATGTTGCGCATCGCGCTGCTGGCGATCGGCTGGATCATCTGCGTGGCGTGGGTAATGCGTTACGCCCGTAAGGTGCGCAAGGATCCGTCGCTGTCGATCGTGGCGGATAAGCAGGAAGAGAACCGCGCCCACTTCCTCGGCAACAAGGGCGAGCAGTCGCTGGAGTTTACCCCGGTGCGCAAACTCATCCTGGTGATCTTCGCCCTCGCCTTCGCGGTGATGATCTACGGCGTGGCGGTGCTGGGCTGGTGGATGGCGGAGATCTCGGCGGTGTTCCTCGCCAGCGCCATTATCGTCGGGCTGATCGCCCGCATGAGCGAAGAGGAGCTGACCTCAACCTTTATCAACGGCGCGCGAGATTTGCTGGGCGTCGCGCTGATTATCGGCATCGCGCGCGGTATCGTAGTGATCATGGATAAGGGCATGATTACCCACACCATTTTGCACAGCGCCGAGGGAATGGTCACCGGATTGTCGACGGTGGCGTTCATCAACGTGATGTACTGGCTGGAAGTGGTGCTGTCGTTTCTTGTGCCTTCTTCGTCCGGCCTGGCCGTTCTGACGATGCCGATCATGGCGCCCCTTGCCGATTTCGCTAACGTCAACCGCGACCTGGTGGTTACGGCTTACCAGTCGGCGTCCGGCATCGTTAACCTGATCACTCCCACCTCTGCCGTCGTGATGGGCGGGCTGGCTATCGCCCGCGTGCCCTACGTGCGTTATCTGAAATGGGTCGCGCCGCTGCTGGGGATTTTAACGGTGGTGATTATGGTGGCGTTAAGCCTGGGCGCTTTGTTGTGATTTGCCGGATGGCGCTGCGCTTATCCGGCCTACGGATCGGTGCGGTGCCACCGGTTATTTCGGGAACTGATATGGGAACTATGATGGATTACGAAGAGTACTCTCCCAAAGAGCAACTACAGCTAACGGTCTGCCAGCGTCTGATCGCGGAAAAGAGCTATCTCTCCCAGGAAGAGATCCGCCGCGACTTACAGGAGCGGGGTTTTGAGACCATCAGCCAGTCCACCGTTTCACGTCTGCTCAAGTTGCTTGGTGTCATAAAAATTCGCAATGCCAAAGGGCTAAAGATTTATTCGCTGAATCCCCAGCTACGCCCGGCCCCCGATGCGGCGCGTACCGTCTCTGAAATGGTGGTGAGCGTGGAGCACAACAGCGAATTTATCCTTATCCATACCGTCGCCGGATATGGCCGCGCGGTGGCGCGTATTCTGGATTATCACCAGTTACCGGAAATTTTAGGCGTGGTGGCCGGAAGCAGTATTGTCTGGGTCGCGCCCCGCATAGTGAAGCGCACCGCGCTGGTGCATAAGCAAATTAATTATTTACTCAGAACGCATTAATATTCATAAAGAACCGTTTGCATTGAGTAAAGCGTGCATTAAATCGCTTGATCCCAAAAGCGAGCTGCGTATAATGCCCGACAATTTGCCGGGAGGAAGCATGGTCAAGCGTGTACGACATAACGTCTTACCGCGTCTGAAATCAGACGCTGGCCTGCCGTTTTTCTTCCCGTTGCTAAACCTATTCCCAGAGCCCCTCATTTGAGGGGCTTTTTTTTGCCCGGCGTCAGGAGATAAACATGAATCCGCTTTATCAAAAACACATCATTTCCATAAACGACCTCAGCCGCGAAGAGCTGGAACTGGTTCTGGAAACCGCGGCAAAACTGAAGGCCAAACCGCAACCGGAGCTGCTGAAGCACAAGGTGATTGCGAGCTGCTTCTTTGAAGCCTCGACCCGCACCCGCCTCTCCTTTGAGACCTCCATGCACCGCCTGGGCGCGAGCGTGGTGGGCTTCTCTGACAGCAGCAACACGTCGCTGGGTAAAAAAGGCGAGACCCTGGCGGATACCATTTCAGTGATCAGCACCTACGTCGACGCGATTGTGATGCGCCACCCGCAGGAGGGCGCGGCGCGTCTGGCGACCGAGTTTTCCGGCGGCATTCCGGTGCTGAACGCCGGTGACGGTGCCAACCAGCACCCGACGCAGACCCTGCTGGATCTGTTCACCATTCAGGAGACGCAGGGCACGCTTGAGAACCTGAACATCGCCATGGTCGGCGACCTGAAGTATGGCCGCACCGTCCACTCCCTGACCCAGGCGCTGGCGAAATTTAACGGCAACCGCTTCTTCTTCATCGCGCCGGACGCGCTGGCGATGCCGCAGTACATTCTCGATATGCTGGACGAAAAAGGCATCGCGTGGAGCCTGCATGCCAGCATCGAAGAGGTGATGGGCAACGTGGATATTCTCTACATGACCCGCGTGCAGAAAGAGCGTCTTGACCCATCCGAGTACGCCAACGTGAAGGCGCAGTTCGTACTGCGCGCCAGCGACCTCGAGGGCGCGCGCGACAACATGAAGGTGCTGCACCCGCTGCCGCGCATCGATGAGATCACCACAGACGTGGATAAAACGCCGCACGCCTGGTACTTCCAGCAGGCCGGGAACGGCATCTTCGCTCGCCAGGCGTTACTGGCACTGGTTCTGAATCGCGAATTAGCTCTGTAAGGGGAGACGACCATGACACACGATAACAAACTCCAGGTTGAAGCCATCAAGCGTGGCACCGTGATTGACCACATCCCTGCGCAGGTGGGCTTTAAGCTGCTGACGCTGTTCAAACTGACCGAAACCGACCAGCGCATCACCATCGGCCTGAACCTGCCGTCGGGCGAGATGGGCCGCAAAGACCTGATCAAGATCGAGAACACTTTCCTGACCGACGAGCAGGTTAACCAGCTGTCGCTGTACGCGCCGGACGCCACGGTTAACCGCATCGACGATTACGACGTGGTGGGCAAATCCCGCCCAAGCCTGCCGGATCGCATCGAAAGCGTGCTGGTCTGCCCGAACAGCAACTGCATCAGTCATGCTGAGCCGGTTTCCTCCAGCTTTGCAGTGAAAAAGCGCGCCAATGACATCGCACTCAAATGCAAATACTGCGAAAAAGAGTTTTCTCATTATGTGGTGCTGGCCAACTAATTGAGGTTGGTAATGAAATCCCGGCTGTTATAATGGCCGGGAACATTCTTAACGCTGTAATTCTGGAGAAAAAATGAGCAAAGTACTCGCGACGGAAAATGCACCAGCGGCTATCGGCCCATACGTTCAGGGCGTTGATCTGGGCAGCATGATCATCACTTCTGGCCAGATCCCGGTGAACCCAAAAACCGGTGAAGTACCTGCCGACGTAGCGGCGCAGGCGCGTCAGTCGCTGGAAAACGTGCAGGCGATCGTCGAATCTGCCGGTCTGAAAGTGGGCGATATCGTCAAAACCACCGTGTTCGTGAAAGATCTGAATGATTTTGCGACCGTTAACGCCACTTACGAAGCGTTCTTCACCGAGCACAACGCCACCTTCCCGGCGCGCTCCTGCGTGGAAGTAGCGCGTCTGCCAAAAGACGTGAAAATTGAAATTGAAGCGATTGCCGTACGTCGCTAATTTATTTCAAGAAAGAGAAGGCAGCTCTGGCTGCCTTTTTTTATTTCGACCATTTTTACTCTCTCCGGAAAATGACGCATCCGCCACTCCATTAATAGACTGACGCTGCCTTGCTCTATTCTAATTAATGGATGATGAATGAAACTCTCTAAAATTACGCTGGCGGTAACCACATTAACGGTTGCGTCTTCCGCACTTGCACACGGATATATAGAATCCCCTGCCAGCCGCGCCTATATGTGTAAGCTCGGCCAGAATACTGACTGTGGCTCTGTACAATATGAACCGCAGAGCGTAGAAAAGACCTCCGGCTTCCCGACGGGTGCGATGCCGCCCGACGGCCAGCTTGCCAGCGCCGGTATTGCCAGCTACTCCCAGCTTGATAAGCAGAGCCTGAACGCCTGGACCAAAAATCCCATGACGGCAGGCCCGCATGAATTTGTCTGGCACCATACCGCGCCGCATAAAACCACCAACTGGCGTTATTACATTACCAAACAAAACTGGGACCCCAATAAACCGCTGACCCGTGACCAGTTCGAATTAACGCCGTTCTGTACTATTAACGGAAATGGTCAGGCACCGGCGATGACAAAATCCATGACCTGTAATGTCCCGGAACGTACGGGCTACCAGGTTATTTATGGCGTGTGGGAAATTGCGGATACCGCAAACAGTTTCTATCAGGCCATTGACGTTGATTTCGGTAACGGCGGCAACGTCACGCCGGACGACACCCCAGCGGTGATATCCCAGTGGAGTAAAACCCTGAGCGGACAGATTGCCGGGAATAACCTGAACACGGGCGATAAAGTGATTGCACGCTTCTTCGACGCCAACGGGGAAGTTGCCGCCCTGCGTACCGAGCTGACCATCGGCTCCGTTGCCCAGGGGGATGCGAACCAGTGGTCCTACGATCTGGCGCAGAAGATCAACGCCGCGTACAGCGATGTGCGTGTCGGGGTAAAGGATGAAGCGGGCGAAATTAGCCCGGTTCACGGCGCGAACAGCGTCTTCGTCAAAGACGGCAGCGCCCTCCAGTCCGTTGCGATTTCGTACGAAGAGCAGAAGGCGGAAGTGAATGAAACCATCGCGGTATCTAACCTGCACTACAGCAAAATCGAGAATGGCAAGGCGTCCGTCACCTTCCACGTGAACACCAAAGGCGACGTGAACGTTGAAGCGCACGTGATGAACCACAGCGGTGCGGAAAAGGGGTATCTGAAGCAGGAGATGAATAACGCCAGCCAGGACGTGACCATGACCCTGACTGACGTCACGGCGGGTCACCATATGCTGAAATACTATGCCACCAACAAAGACGGCACCCTGTTCGCGCAGGACGTGCTGGATCTGATGCTGGAAAGCGACGCGGCGGACAGCAACGGCCCGCATGACTTTATCTTCCCGGATAACGTCGCGTCCTACAAAGCGGGCACCGTAGTGCTACAGCCGAAAGACGGTAAGACCTACGAATGCAGGCCTGTCCCGTTCAGCGGCTACTGCGTGCAGTACAGCCCAACCGCAAACCAGTTTGAACCAGGCGTGGGCGCGCACTGGAGAGAGGCATGGGTGTTGAAGGACTGAGTGATCTGATTCCCTCACCCTAACCCTCTCCCAAAGGGAGAGGGAATTTATACACCCTCTCCCTTTGGGAAAGGGCTGGGGTGAGGGTTCTTTACTACTGATTCCGCGTCGCGCGCAGCAGCGTTTCCAGCGGGTACACCGCCGCAATCACCACCTCGTCCTGAACCTTCGCCGCGTTATCCAGTTCGCTCTGGATCGACGCAATCTCTTTATCATCCAGCGTGCCCTGGCGCGCCACCAGATCCGTCAGCCTCAGGCCAATCGCGGCCAGCTTATCCACCTCCTGGATCACCGGCTTAATGGCCTTCAACTGATAGCTGTTTTCGCTTAGCGCCAGCGCGTCGCTGGTGTTGTTCTGCCAGCGGTTAAAGACGTGGCGCAGCGCGTCGGCGCTTTCCGTGTCTTCCGCGTCGCTCACCAGACGGTCCGCCCATTTATTCATCTGACGCCCGGTCGCACTTTCCGGGTTTAGCGCATCAGCGAGCCGGTTGAGCGGCTCAAACTGATGATAGTTTCCAGCCTGGAACTTAAGATGCTGGCGGGTGTAATACTGCGCCGGTTCAAGCGCCTGGGCGAGAATTTGCAGCGGCAGGGTATCCGCATTGTTGGCGAGGCGCGTGAACTGCACCTGCTGCTGGGTATGCTGCTGTAGTCCAACCGACACCGTCGACCAGCTGTCCATCGCCTGGAGCCGGGTATACATGTTGTCGATGTCGTTGACGTCCTTCGCCGACCATAGCCGCTCCGCCACCGCAAAGGCGCGCGGCCACAGACGGATATCCAGCACCGGCGCGACCACGTTTTCCGCCCACAGCGCGGCTTCACCGCCGAGCAGATTGGCCTCGTTCGCCGGGTCCGGCACCACCGGCGGTATGCCTTTTGGGACCGCGTCCAGACGCGTGCCGCTAATCGGGTAGCGGGCGTTACCCACCAGGAAATAGCCGCTGAGCTTATCGTTCTCAACAGAAACGACCGGACGCGTTTCACCCATCCAGGTATCAACGGTAAACGTTACCTGATTGTCGTCCCGCCATTGAATGTTATCCACCGCCCGACGCGATTTCCCGGCAAAATCAATAAATCCGCGCCAGCCAGCATCGCCTTTCACCAGCGTAAAGCTACCTTCCACCGGCTTGCCCTTCAGGCGCGGCATGGAGAAAGCCCAGCTCTGGACGCTGTCGGTGTCCGCTATCACATCCACGCCGTTCAGCCCCTGCGGCACAATTTCATTGCGGTAGTGGTAGGCGGTGGATTGCGGCTGATCGAGGTAGAAACCGGTTGAGAGAATGCCCTTATAGCCGTTCTGCGCCACCTGCCCCAGCGCGTCCTGTCCCTGCCAGGACTGGATCAGAATGCTTTTCGGCAGATCGGGATGGTAGATCTCATCCCAGCCAACCATCTGCCGGTGGTGCTTCTCAAGGATCGTCTCCAGCTTGCGGTTGAAATACGCCTGCAACGCGTGGCTGTCCGCCAGTTTATTGTCGCGCATGAATCTCTGGATCGCAGCGTTCGCTTTCCACTGGCTGTCGTCAACCTCATCGCCGCCAATATGCAGATATGGATCCGGGAAGATCGCCACCAGTTCGCTGACCATCGCGTCGGCAAAGGTATAAGTTGCCTCTTTGGTGGGATCCAGCACTGGCTTCAGCACGCCCCAGTGGCGCTCCATGGCGTACGGCCCCGGCGCGCTCATCAGCTCCGGGTAGGCGACGGCAATCGCCGAGGCGTGGCCCGGCATATCAATTTCCGGCACCACGCGTATGCCGCGCTCGGCAGCGTAACGCACAATCTCGCGCATCTGCTCAGGGGTGTAGAACAGCCCGTCGCTGGCAAGCTGGGTCAGCTTAGGGTAGCGCTTTGAGCTGAAGCGCCAGCCCTGATCGTCGGTCAAATGCCAGTGCAGCACGTTGAGCTTCGCCGCGGCCATGCCGTCGATCTGGCGTTTAATATCCGGAATCGGGAGGAAGTGGCGCGCCGAATCGAGCAGCAGCCCGCGCCACGGGAAGCGCGGCGAATCTTCAATGGTCACCCACGGGATCGAGGTGTTTTCGGCGCCGTTCTGCATCAGCTGAAGCAAGGTTTCCATGGCGCGCAGCGCGCCGAAGCGGGTATTGGCGGAGATATTTACGCCGTTGGCGTCCACCGTGAGTTTATAGCTCTCATCGCTGTCCGGCAGCGGCTGCGGCTTCACCTTTTTGGCGATGGCGATGCGGATGGTCGGCTTGTCAGATTTTTCGGCCTGCGGCTGTAGCGTCCAACCGGTTTGAAGGGCGATGCGCTGGCGCAGGCGGTTGACCGCATCCCCCAGATCGTCGCCACTTACGCTCACGGTGAGTTGATTGTTAAGCTCCAGCGCGCCCTGAGTGGTCGGGCGTTCAACCTTCGCAGGCCAGGGCATTAAGGGAAGGTCGCCTGCCGGTGCGGCAAAGGCGGAGGCGCCGAGCATGAGCCCGGCGGTTAAGAGACTGTACCGTAACATGAATGTTCCTTATCTGACGGGCCAAATACAGGCAAAACATTCTGTTAACATGCGCTCAAATTGTCGTCAAGCGAATGCGCCGACGGAGATCACAGGTTGTTGAATTTGGGAGGAAAGCCAGCTGCCGGGTGGCGGCTTCGCCTTACCCGGCCTACGTTCGGATCGTAGGCCCGGTAAGCGCAGCGCCACCGGGCTTGCCGTTACTGCCACCCATACCGACGGCTATAGAACCCCTTCACCATCTGCGTCAGCACCATGTAACCCGCGAGGATCGCCACCAGCCATGGGAAGTAGCTCAGCGGTAGCGCCTGGAGTTGCAGGTAGCTTGCCAGCGGCGAGAACGGCAGCGCGATCCCGAGCGCCATCACAATGCCCGTCATCACAATCAGCGGCCACGCGGCGCGGCTCTGGATGAACGGAATGCGGCGGGTGCGGATCATGTGCACAATCAGCGTCTGGGACAGCAGTCCCACCACGAACCAGCCGGACTGGAACAGCGTCTGGTGTTCTGGCGTATTCGCATGGAACACAAACCACATCAGGCAGAAAGTCAGAATGTCGAAGATAGAGCTGATCGGCCCAAAGAACAGCATAAAGCGCCCCAGATCGGCGGGGTTCCAGCGCTGCGGCTTCTGGATCTGCTCGTCGTCCACGTTATCAAACGGGATGGCGACCTGAGAGACATCGTACATCAGGTTCTGGATCAGCAGATGCAGCGGCAGCATCGGCAGAAACGGCAGAAACGCGCTCGCCACCAGCACGCTGAAGACGTTGCCGAAGTTCGAGCTGGCGGTCATTTTGATGTATTTGAGCATATTGGCGAAGGTGCGACGCCCTTCGATGACGCCCTCCTCCAGCACCATCAGGCTCTTTTCCAGCAGAATGATATCCGCCGCTTCGCGGGCAATATCCACCGCGCCGTCTACGGAGATACCGATATCCGCCGCACGCAGGGCTGGCGCATCGTTGATGCCGTCGCCCATAAAGCCCACTACATGCCCTTCGCGACGCAGCAGAGTGACGATGCGTTCTTTATGCATCGGCGTCAGGCGGGCAAACAGCGTGGTGCGTTGGGCAAGGTCGGCCAGCTCATCGTCAGACAGGAGCTCAATGTCGCTCCCCACGACGACGTCGCCCGCGTCCAGGCCGACTTCGTGGCACACTTTGGCCGCCACCAGCTCGCTGTCGCCGGTGAGAATTTTGACGGTGATACCGCTCGCTTTCAGCGCTTTCAGCGCAGGTGCGGTGGTCTCTTTCGGCGGATCGAGGAATGCGATGTAACCCTCGAGGATCAAATCAGATTCATCGATACGCTGGTAGTCCCCTTCCCGCGCGGGCAGGAACTTGCTGGCTACCGCCACCACGCGCAGCCCCTGGCGGTTCAGGTTATCGGTGACGCGTTTGATGCGGCGCAGCATGGTCTCATCCAGCGGCACGATCTCGCCGTTATGGCGCACCTGCGTGGAAACATTCAGGATCTCCTGCAATGCCCCTTTGCAGATCAGCTGATGCACGTCCGGCTGCTCGCTGACCACCACCGACATGCGGCGTCGTTCAAAGTCGAACGGAATTTCGTCCACCTTCTGCCAGCGCCCGGAGAGCATGCGGGCAGACTCTTCATCCACGCCTTCCAGCACCGCCACGTCGAGCAGGTTTTTCAGCCCGGTCTGGTAGTGGCTGTTCAGCCACGCGCTGTACAGCACCCGTTCGCTGGTCTTTCCGGCGATATCGGTGTGGTTCTCCAGCACGATTTTGTCCTGGGTCAGGGTGCCGGTTTTATCGGTGCAAAGAATGTCCATCGCGCCAAAGTTCTGGATGGCGTCGAGGTGTTTAACAATCACCTTTTGTTTAGAGAGTTTGACCGCCCCGCGCGCCAGCGTGGAGGTGACAATCATCGGCAGCATTTCCGGCGTTAAGCCCACAGCCACGGAGAGCGCGAACAGCGCCGCTTCCCACCAGTCGCCTTTGGTGTAGCCGTTGATCAGCAGGACAATCGGCGTCATGACCATCATAAAGCGGATCAGCAGCATGCTGACGCGGCCAATGCCTTTCTGGAACGCATTCGGCTCGCTCTCCTGCTCGCTGACGCGTCCGGCAAGCTGTCCAAACCAGGTATTGCCGCCGGTGGCGGTGACAATCGCCTGCGCGGTGCCACTAACCACCGTGGTGCCCATAAAGCACAGGGTGTCGCACTCCAGCGGGTTCATCTGCTGCGGATCGCGGGTCCGCGCTACCTTCTCTACGGGCAGGGACTCACCGGTGAGTGACGCCTGCGCGACAAACAGATCCCGCGCCTGGATGATACGTAAATCCGCCGGGATCATGTCCCCCGCCGCCAGCTTCACCAGATCGCCCGGCACCAGCTGGTCAATGGGAAGCTCAATCCAGGCGTTTTCGCCGAGGTCGTTAATCACGCGCGACACGGTGGCGGTGTTGCTGACCATCGCTTTCAGCGCATCCGCCGCTTTGGTGGAGCGCGCTTCCTGAATAAAGTTCAGCAGCGTGGAGATCCCTACCATCAGGGCAATCACGCCTGCGGCAAACAGATCTTCAGTGGCGTAAGAGATAATCCCGAGCACCGTCAGCAGCAGGTTGAACGGATTGCGGTAGCAGAGCCACAGGTGGACCCACCAGGGAGAGGGTTTCTGCGCCGGGATCTGGTTATCGCCATGTTCCGCGCGGATTTTTGAC
The DNA here is from genome assembly GCF_004136805.1 of Enterobacter cloacae complex sp. GF14B. Lineage (NCBI taxonomy): Bacteria > Pseudomonadati > Pseudomonadota > Gammaproteobacteria > Enterobacterales > Enterobacteriaceae > Enterobacter > Enterobacter cloacae complex sp. GF14B. The sequence continues at coordinate 25,723 of NZ_QFRV01000047.1, read as the reverse complement.
ACTTCTTGCGCGTTCAGCCCTTCCGGGTGGCCGCCAAAGGCGCGCCAGACTTCGTTTTCATCCATCGCCGCCACGTTCAGGCAGCGCTCGGTCAGGGAGGTGGGAATCGCCGCTCCCGCCATGGTGTTGGCATTTGGCAGCGGATCGCGCGCAATCAGGCGATGTGGCAGGTGACGGCTCAGCAGCGCTTGCAGCTGCCGGGTGATATTTTTCAACATAGTCATTCCCCCGCATCCGCAAAGGCGGACGCAGTCTTTCCCGCAGGCGTGGCAAAGCCGTACCTGTCAGGCACTTAATTTATCAAGCAGGAACGTATGAACGTTGCTGCCTCACGCCGGTGAGACAGCAAAAAGCTGGCTTACCGGTAAGAAGGTTTTCTCCGGGTCAGGAGAGGTGTGGGATCGGGATCCATGTGGCCTCCGGTAAGTAAAAAGTTGGGTATCGGCGCGCAGTATAGAGATTTATCCATACCGTTTGTGACTAATCGGGCGGTATTATAACGCCCTGCAAATAAACCGAACGTAAACCAGACTTTGCCCATAGCGAATTCGCAGGATAGCATTAGGCTCAATTGATTATTTTATCGTTGTTACAGGGAATACAGCATGCAGAACCGCCTTACGATTAAAGACATCGCGCGTTTAAGCGGCGTGGGGAAATCGACTGTCTCACGCGTGCTGAACAACGAAAGCGGTGTCAGCGAGCGCACACGCGAGCGCGTCGAGGCGGTGATGAATCAGCACGGTTTTTCCCCTTCCCGCTCCGCGCGCGCCATGCGCGGGCAGAGCGATAAAGTGGTCGCCATTATCGTCTCGCGTCTGGATTCCCTCTCCGAAAACCTCGCCGTACAGACGATGCTGCCCGCGTTCTACGAGCAGGGCTACGATCCGATCATGATGGAGAGCAAGTTCTCCGCGCAAATGGTGGAGGAGCATCTCGGTATGCTTCAGCGCCGTAATATTGATGGGGTGGTGCTGTTCGGATTTACCGGCCTAAAAGAGGACGTGCTTAAACCCTGGCAGCCGTCACTGGTGCTGCTGGCGCGCGACGCGAGCGGGTTTGCCTCTGTCTGTTACGATGACGAAGGGGCGATCGTGATCCTGATGCAGCGCCTGTATGAACAGGGCCATCGGCATATTAGCTATCTCGGCGTGCCGCATGCCGACATCACCACCGGCAAGCGTCGCCATGAAGCGTACCTGGCGTTTTGTAAAAAACACAATCTCCCCGCCGTGGCCGCGCTGCCCGGTCTGGGTATGAAACAGGGATATGAACAGGTCGCCAGCGTGCTGACGCCACAAACCACCGCCCTGGTATGCGCCACGGATACCCTTGCATTGGGTGCGAGCAAATATTTGCAGGAGCAGCGTATCGGGGAGCTGCAATTAGCGAGCGTGGGAAGCACGCCGCTGATGAAGTTCTTACACCCGGAGATTATCAGCGTTGATCCGGGTTACGCCGAATCTGGCCGGCAGGCTGCCGCGCAGCTGATAGAGCAAATTACCGGGCGTACCGAGCCCCGTCAGATCGTTATCCCAGCCCATCTCTCATAATTCTTTTGAATAGATTATTGTGATCTTCGCCCGATTTCGGGAACGTTCCCATTTTCGCCGTCACGTTGAAGGAGTAGGCTTGCGCACAGGTCATAACCCCTATCACCATCTGTCATGAGGTTTCATGATGAGTAAAGTCAAACAAACAGATATCGATCAGCTGATCGTCCTGGTCGGCGGACGCGACAACATCGCCACCGTCAGCCATTGCATTACCCGCCTGCGCTTCGTGCTGAACGATCCGGCCAAAGCCAACCCGAAGGCCATTGAAGGGCTTTCCATGGTTAAAGGCTGCTTCACCAATGCCGGGCAGTTCCAGGTGGTGATTGGTACCGAAGTGGGCGATTACTATCAGGCTCTGCTGGCGACTACCGGGCACTCTTCCGCAGATAAAGAGCAGGCGAAGAAGGCCGCGCGTCAGAATATGAAATGGCATGAGCAGCTGATTTCCCATTTTGCGGAGATCTTCTTCCCGCTGCTGCCAGCGCTGATCAGCGGGGGCTTAATTCTGGGCTTCCGTAACGTCATCGGCGATGTGCCAATGAGCGACGGCAAAACCCTGGCGCAGATGTACCCGGCGCTGCAAAGTATCTATGACTTCCTGTGGCTGATTGGCGAAGCGATCTTCTTCTATCTGCCGGTCGGAATCTGCTGGTCCGCGGTGCGCAAGATGGGCGGAACGCCAATTCTCGGTATCGTGCTCGGCGTGACGCTGGTCTCTCCGCAGTTAATGAACGCTTACTTACTTGGTCAGCAAACGCCAGAGGTGTGGAACTTCGGCCTGTTTACCATCGCCAAAGTGGGCTATCAGGCGCAGGTGATCCCGGCATTGCTGGCGGGTCTGGCGCTGGGCTTTATTGAGACGCGCCTGAAGCGCATCGTGCCGGATTACCTATATCTGGTGGTGGTCCCGGTCTGCTCGCTGATCCTGGCGGTGTTCCTGGCGCACGCCTTTATCGGTCCGTTTGGCCGCATGATTGGCGACGGCGTGGCCTTCGCGGTCCGTCACCTGATGACCGGCAGCTTCGCGCCAATCGGTGCCGCGCTGTTTGGCTTCCTCTACGCTCCGCTGGTGATCACCGGCGTGCACCAGACCACGCTGGCGATCGATATGCAAATGATCCAGAGCCTCGGCGGTACGCCTGTCTGGCCGATCATCGCCCTGTCTAACATTGCGCAGGCCTCGGCGGTAACCGGCATCATCATCGTCAGCCGTAAGCACAACGAGCGTGAGATCTCCGTTCCGGCTGCCATCTCCGCTTACCTCGGCGTCACTGAACCGGCGATGTACGGTATCAACCTCAAATACCGCTTCCCGATGCTTTGCGCGATGATCGGCTCCGGTCTGGCGGGCTTGCTGTGCGGCCTGAACGGCGTGATGGCGAACGGGATTGGCGTCGGCGGCCTGCCGGGGATCCTCTCCATTCAACCCGCTTTCTGGCAGGTATTTGCGCTGGCGATGGCGGTGGCGATTATCATCCCAATGGCGCTGACTACCGTGGTTTATCAGCGTAAGTTCCGTCAGGGCACGTTGCAGATTGTTTAATTCTCTCTTTCGGGGCGCAGTTGCGCCCCTTCGCATTTGCAGGAACGCACTATGAATACCCTTCCTCACTGGTGGCAGAACGGCGTCATCTATCAGATTTACCCAAAGAGTTTCCAGGATACCACCGGCAGCGGCACGGGCGATCTACGCGGCGTAACGCAGCGCCTGGACTACCTGAAAACCCTCGGCATTGACGCTATCTGGCTGACGCCGTTTTATATCTCGCCGCAGGTGGATAACGGTTACGACGTGGCGAACTACACTGCCATTGACCCGACCTACGGCACGCTGGACGACTTTGACGAACTGGTTGCCCGGGCGCATGAACGCGGCATCCGCATCGTGCTGGATATGGTCTTTAACCACACGTCCACGCAGCACGCCTGGTTCCGCGAGTCGCTGGATAAAGCGAGTCCGTACCGCCAATTCTATATCTGGCGGGACGGTACGCCGGATACGCTTCCCAACAACTGGCGCTCCAAATTTGGCGGCAACGCCTGGCGCTGGCACGCCGAAAGCGAACAGTATTATCTGCACCTGTTCGCACCGGAGCAGGCGGATCTCAACTGGGAAAACCCGGCGGTGCGCGCCGAGCTGAAAAAAGTGTGCGAGTTCTGGGCCGATCGCGGCGTGGACGGCTTGCGTCTGGACGTCATCAACCTGGTTTCAAAAGATCAGGATTTCCCGGACGATACCCTCGGCGACGGTCGCCGCTTCTACACTGACGGGCCGCGCATCCACGAATATCTTCAGGAGATGAGCCGGGACGTCTTTACCCCGCGTAACCTGATGACGGTGGGCGAGATGTCCTCCACCTCGCTGGAGAACTGCCAGCAGTACGCGTCTCTTGATGGCCGCGAGCTGTCGATGACCTTTAACTTCCACCACCTCAAGGTGGACTACCCCGGCGGCGAAAAATGGACGAAGGCAAAGCCGGACTTCGTGGCGCTGAAAACCCTTTTCCGCCACTGGCAGCAGGGGATGCACAATAAAGCCTGGAACGCGCTGTTCTGGTGTAACCATGACCAGCCGCGCATCGTGTCGCGCTTTGGTGACGAAGGGGAACACCGCGTGGCGGCGGCGAAAATGCTCGGCATGGTGCTGCACGGGATGCAGGGCACGCCGTATATCTACCAGGGTGAAGAGCTGGGTATGACCAACCCGCATTTCAGCCGTATCACCGACTACCGCGACGTGGAAAGTCTGAACATGTTCGCCGAACAGCGGGCTAACGGACGCGATACCGATGAACTACTGGCGATTCTGGCGAGTAAGTCACGCGATAATGGCCGCACGCCGATGCAGTGGGACGCCTCGCATAATGCGGGCTTTACCGAGGCCGAGCCGTGGATTGGCGTTTGCGACAACTACGAAACCGTGAATGTCCGCGCGGCGCTGGACGACCCCGATTCGGTGTTCTACACCTACCAGTCGCTGATTCGCCTGCGCAAAACCCTGCCGGTACTGACGTGGGGGGATTATGAGGATCTCCTGCCTGACCACCCTTCCCTGTGGTGTTATCGCCGCCAGTGGCAGGGGCAAACGCTGATGGTGGTGGCGAACCTGAGCCATTTGCCTCAGGAATGGCAAGCGGACGCTCTCAGCGGCGAGTCGCAGGTGGTGATAAGCAACTACCCCGCCCCTCAAACCTCAATGCTTCGTCCGTTTGAAGCCGTGTGGTGGCTAAAGCAGTAATTCCTCCGCCGGGCACGATGCCGTGTCCGGCTTACTTTGCTGTTTTTGTTGAATAATTAATCAGATTTTTCCTTCGCGTCTTTACAATTGCCCCAGCGCCCGCCGTTTGTACTCTCGTCTTTTTACTTTGTCCTGCATCAAAAAAATCGCAAACATGTTTGATGCAAATCACTATATGTAGCACTTAAAATGCACGCCGACCCAACATCTTGTATTTATCGTCTACTATTCCAACAACAAGACGGCGCTTACGCTGGCCGGAATTGTGGATAACACGGGCTGGGCACGCGGGAAGTCTTTGCCGCGGCGAGGAATACGCCCGGTGAATACTTCTCCACCTCTGTGGATAACCTGTTTTTAAAATGGAGTGATCATGACACCGCATGTGATGAAACGTGATGGCTGTAAAGTGCCGTTTAAATCAGAGCGCATCAAAGAAGCCATTCTGCGTGCAGCTAAAGCAGCGGGAGTCGATGACGCAGATTACTGCGCCACCGTCGCAGAAGTCGTTAGCAGCCAGATGCATGAACGCAGCCAGGTGGATATCAGCGAGATCCAGACCGCGGTTGAAAACCAGCTGATGTCTGGTCCGTACAAGCAGCTGGCGCGCGCCTACATTGAGTATCGTCACGACCGTGACGTCCAGCGTGAGAAACGGGGTCGCCTTAACCAGGAGATCCGCGGCCTGGTAGAGCAAACCAACTCGTCGCTGCTCAATGAAAATGCCAATAAAGACAGCAAAGTGATCCCGACCCAGCGCGACCTGCTGGCCGGTATCGTCGCCAAGCACTATGCCCGTCAGCATCTGCTGCCGCGCGATGTAGTCTCGGCGCACGAGCGCGGTGAGATCCACTATCACGATCTCGACTACTCGCCGTTCTTCCCGATGTTTAACTGCATGCTGATCGACCTGAAAGGCATGCTGACCCACGGTTTTAAAATGGGTAACGCCGAGATTGAGCCGCCGAAATCCATCTCCACCGCGACGGCGGTCACGGCGCAGATCATCGCCCAGGTGGCGAGCCACATCTATGGCGGCACCACCATTAACCGCATTGATGAAGTGCTGGCCCCGTTCGTGACCGAGAGCTTCAACAAACACCGTAAAACGGCGGAAGAGTGGCAGATCCCGGATGCTGACGGTTACGCCCGTTCCCGCACCGAGAAAGAGTGCTACGACGCCTTCCAGTCGCTGGAATATGAGGTAAACACGCTGCACACCGCCAACGGCCAGACGCCGTTTGTGACCTTCGGGTTTGGCCTCGGCACCAGCTGGGAATCACGCCTGATCCAGCAGTCTATTCTGCGCAACCGTATCTCCGGCCTCGGTAAAAACCGTAAAACGGCGGTGTTCCCGAAACTGGTGTTCGCCATTCGCGACGGCCTGAACCACAAGTTTGGCGATCCGAACTACGACATCAAACAGCTGGCGCTGGAGTGCGCGAGCAAGCGTATGTACCCGGATATCCTCAACTACGACCAGGTGGTAAAAGTCACGGGTTCGTTTAAAACGCCAATGGGCTGCCGCAGCTTCCTCGGCGTGTACGAGGATGAGAACGGCGAGCAGATCCACGACGGGCGCAACAACCTGGGCGTCATCAGCCTGAACCTGCCGCGCATCGCGCTGGAAGCCAAAGGGAATGAAGCGGCCTTCTGGACGCTGCTGGATGAACGTTTACAGCTGGCACGTAAGGCGCTGATGACCCGCATCGCCCGTCTTGAAGGGGTGAAAGCCCGCGTCGCGCCAATTCTCTATATGGAAGGGGCCTGCGGCGTGCGCCTGAAAGCGGACGATGATGTGTCGGAGATCTTCAAAAACGGTCGCGCGTCGATCTCTCTTGGCTATATCGGCATTCACGAAACGATTAACGCGCTGTTTGGCGACAAGCATATCTATGACAACGACGCCCTGCGTGAGAAGGGTATCGCGATTGTGCAGCGCCTGCGCGATGCGGTAGACCAGTGGAAAGAGGAAACTGGTTACGGTTTCAGCCTGTACAGCACGCCGAGTGAAAACCTCTGCGATCGCTTCTGCCGCCTGGACACCGCCGAATTCGGCATCGTGGAAGGCGTGACCGACAAAGGTTACTACACCAACAGCTTCCACCTCGATGTGGAGAAGAAGGTGAACCCGTACGACAAGATCGACTTCGAAGCGGCTTATCCGCCCATCGCGAACGGCGGTTTTATCTGCTATGGCGAGTACCCGAACATTCAGCACAACCTGAAGGCGCTGGAAGACGTGTGGGATTACAGCTATCAGCACGTGCCGTACTACGGAACCAACACGCCAATTGACGAGTGCTACGAGTGCGGCTTTACCGGTGAGTTCGAGTGCACCAGCAAAGGCTTCACCTGTCCGAAATGCGGTAACCACGATGCAGCCCGCGTCTCCGTGACCCGCCGCGTGTGCGGCTACCTCGGCAGCCCGGATGCCCGTCCGTTTAACGCCGGTAAGCAGGAAGAGGTGAAGCGCAGGGTGAAACATCTGGGGAATGGGCAGATCGGGTAAGTTCTGCGCAGGGTGTCCCCCTCACCCTACCCCTCTCCCTCAAGGGAGAGGGAACCGATCGAGCACATTGTTATTCCGGCCACCGGTGTTCTCCCTCTCCCTGTGGGAGAGGGCCGGGGTGAGGGCATCAGGTTAACGCTATGAATTATCACCAGTACTACCCCGTCGACATCGTCAACGGCCCCGGCACCCGCTGTACCCTGTTTGTATCAGGCTGCGTTCACGAGTGCCCCGGCTGCTACAACAAAAGCACCTGGCGCCTGAACTCGGGTATGCCGTTTACCGCTGAGATGGAAGACCGCATCATCAACGACCTGAACGACACGCGCATCAAACGCCAGGGGATCTCGCTCTCCGGCGGCGACCCGCTCCATCCGCAAAACGTGCCGGAGATCCTGAAGCTGGTAAAACGCATCCACCACGAGTGCGCGGGAAAAGACATCTGGGTCTGGACGGGCTATAAGCTGGATGAACTGAATGCGCAGCAGATGGAAGTGGTGGATCTAATTAACGTCCTGGTCGACGGCAAGTTCATGCAGGATCTAAAAGATCCTATGCTTATCTGGCGCGGCAGCAGCAACCAGGTTGTGCATCATCTGCGTTGAATGAAGGCGGATATCCTCTGTCCGCCTGAACGTCAAAACCGACTCAAACTCTCCATCGCCACAGCCTTAAACGCCGCAAAATTCTCGCACTGGCACAGGCGCGCCATCGCGCGTTCACGCAGGAAAGTGACAAAGATGTCGTAAATCGCCATTGCCTCTTCGTACTCGCTTTTGCTGATGGCGAGCAGGAAGATGACATGGGCGGTTTCATCTCCCCACTGAATGCCCTGCGGCGCCAGCACGGTGTAGACCACCGTTTTTTGCGCCAGCAGGCCGAGGGAGTGCGGCAGCGCAATGCCGTCGCCGAGCATGGTGCTGACGATGGCTTCACGCTCGATAACCGAATCCAGAAACTCCGCACCGACAAAGCCCTCTGCTTCAAGCTGTTCACACAGCTCGCGGAACAGCGTTTGCTGGTCGACAGGCTTGTCGATAATGCGGAAATGGGCCGCGTCGAAGTATTTTTCCAGCATCCACGGCCGGGTGCGGTCCACCAGCACCAGCTTGCCGATCTGCTCTAACTGATAATCGGTCGGGAACGGGGCGATCATCACCACCGGTTTGGATTTTTCGCTCACACGGGCGGTGGAGATCACAAAGTCTTCGCCAATGGCATCGGCAAGCTCGTACTCGCGAAGGGTGAGCGTGCGCGTCACCTCAATCTGCGGGTATTTACGCTGAAGTACCGCCTCGATCATGCGCACCATCGCGTTACCTGCGTCGCATACCAGCAGCACCCGCGGCTGGCGCTGGTAGCCGATGTTGTAGTGGCGCTCCAGCCCGACGCCGATATGCAGCACCAGAAAACCAATTTCGTTTTCGCTGATCACATACGGGGTGTATTTTCCCCAGCTCGACACCGCCGCGAGGGTCATATCCCACGCCATCGGGTAGTGCTGCTTGATGTTATCCAGCAACGGATTGGGGATCATGATTTGATACCGCACGCGGGTAATCATGGTTTTGATGTGCGTGAGCAGATCTGCATGCAGTTGCTCGTCGCTCAACAGGTTGTAGTTATAGTGGGTGTTGATGTAGCGCAGAATGTAGTTGACCAGGGCTTCGTCGTCGTCAGCGTTAATGGCGCTCGGGGCGATCTCCTGGATCTGCCGCGCCGCAATGTGCACGCACAGCCAGCTCTCTTCTGACGGCGACAGCGCTTTGCCCGCCAGCTCCTGGATAGCCACCGCGATATCTTTCGCCGCCTCATGCACGTTCTCTTCCACGTCTTCCGCGTGGAATTCCGGCAGCGGATACCCTTCGCTGATGCGCCGCACCGACACCGCGCAGTACAGGCGCAGGAACAGCTCGCCTTCGTCGGTCAGGCGAATGTGATGGCGCGTCAGCGCATCGTGCAGCACCGGCACCATCTTTTCCGCCACACCCGCGTTCAGCGCCACGTCGGTCACCAGCGGGTTCAGGCTGTCCTGCTGCGCCAGCTCCCACAGGAGGTCGGTCAGGCAGGCGCGTATCGCCATCTCGCTGCCAAACAGCTTCATGCCGTGGCGAGGGCGGGTTTCCAGCGTCAGGTTGTAACGGTGAAACCACTCGCGCACTTCCACCATGTCGCTCTGCAACGTGGCCCGGCTGACGAACCACTCATCGGCCAGATCCTCCAGCTTGATGGAAAAGGCTGACGTCAGAAAACGCACCACCAGATAGTGCACGCGCTCAGGTCCGGTTCGCGGAATACGCAGCGCGCGCGGGTGGGACGCCTGCAATTGCTGATAGCGCGCCACATCATTAATTTTGAGCTGATAGCCGTTGCCCCGGCTCAAAATGAACTGCGCGCCGTGGCTAGCCAGCAGCGCGTTCAGGGCGGTGATATCCGCCCGGACGGTTCGCGTGGAAACCGACAGCCGCTGCGCCAGCTCGTCCTGCGGCAGCGTCTCGTTTTGCAACAGATCGAAAAGTTGCGCTAAACGTTGGTTCGGAAATCGCACGTCGTTGTCCTCTTACGGCTTAAGGTGAAATGACCATCTGGGATGGGCTGCCGACCGGGGTATAGTCTGGCTCGGCGCTCAGCTTGCCGTCCGGTGCCACGCGGAAACGGGTAATGTTGTCGCTGCGCTGGTTCATGACGTACAGCCAGCGACCCTGCTTATCGAGCGTCAGGGTGCGCGGATAGTCGCCGCGCGTCCAGACATCATCCTGATGCGTCAGCGTACCCTCTGCCGTTACGGTAAAGTGCCCGATGCTGTTATGCAAACGGTTAGCGACATACAGCTGTTTCCCGTCGGCACTTAGCGCCAGCCCGGCAGCAAAACTGGTGCCTTTATAACCGTCCGGCAGGGCTGAAACCGTTTTACCCTCTTTCAGCCTGCCATTACTGTCCAGCGCATAATGGGTGAGCGTAGACGCCTCTTCGTTAATCAGCCACAGGGCATCACCTTTCGGCGTAAAGACGAAGTGGCGCGGCCCGGCCCCTTTTGAGGAGGCGCTGATAAACGGCGGATCGTTCGGAGTCAGCTTCCCGGTTTGATCGTCAAAACGGTACTGATAGATGCGATCCAGCCCCAGATCGGTGGAAAAAACGTATTTCCCGCTCGGATCGGCGGCGATCATGTGCGCATGCGGGCCGTTATGATCGCTGATGGCGAAACTGCCCTCGACGGCAGCTTCCGGCTTCGCCGCGCCCGGTTCGCCTTTGTCCTGATGGGTGTCCGTAGCATCGCTCAGGCTGCCGTCTGCGTTAACGGGCAGCACCGCGACAGTTCCGCTGATGTAGTTTGCCACCAGCAGATGTTTACCGTTCGGCGTCAGGGAAAGATATACCGGCCCCGCGCCGCCGGAGGCCACCTGATTCAGCTCGCTCAGCGTGCCGTTATCGCCGATGCGCAGCGCCTGCACCACGCCCTGCTCCACTTCGCTTGCCAGATAGAGCGTTTTGCCGTCGTGTGAGACGGTTAACTGCGCGGCGTTCGGCAGCTTGCTCACCAGCGTTTTATCGTTCAGCGCACCGGTTTGCGGGTCGACGGTAAAGCGGTACAGCCCTTCGCCGTTGGGGTTGTAGGTGCCCACCCAGGCGTACTGGTTTTGAGCAATAGCAGAGGTAGCAAGTAAAGAGAGTGAAGCAACAAGCAGGGTACGGGTGTGCATGGTGGCTCCTTCGGGTGTGTGCGGTTTGTTTCCCCTCACCCTAACCCTCTCCCCAAAGGGGAGAGGGGACGATTACACCCTCTCCCCTTTGGGGAGAGGGCTGGGGTGAGGGGCAGGTTTTACTTCACCAGCTTCTTCGTCATCGCCAGCAGCGTGCGCACATCTTCTGGGCGCGTATCACCGCTGGCTTTATCGATAATCGAGCTGTAGATATGCGGGATGATTTTGCTCACGCCCGCGTCGAGGGCGATCTGCAAGATCGCCTCGAAGTTCTCCAGATCGATTCCCCCGGTCGGCTCCAGCCAGAAGTCGTGACGGGCGCAGGCTTCCGCCACCGCCTGGTATTCGTCACGGCATTTCAGGCCGCCCATCGGAAAGTACTTGATGGAGCTCCCGCCGAAATCTTTCAGCAGGGCGATGGCGGTTTCAACCGGGACAATGCCGTCCGGCGCGTTGCTGCTCAGCGGGCCGGTGGAGATTTTCACCATCCCGACGGTACCGGTCGGAGAGACCAGACCGTTGACCACGGAGTCATTTTGCCCCAGCAGCGCGCGGCTGGTGGCCACGCCGGTAAAGACCTGGTTAACGTGCTGCGGCTGCACCTGGCGGGAGATTTCACTCACCATCGCCGACTGGTTCGGATCGCCCGCGCCCAGGCCAACGGAGAGCGCGTTATCAATCAGCTTCGCGTATTCACGCATATCCGCGACCGCGCTCGCCACGTCCGGGTAATTTTTGGAGAGCACGCCCACCAGCACGTGGCCTTCCGCCGCCTCATAGATGGCGCTGGCGTTGGCCTTTGAGCCTGCCAGCACGTTCAGACAGACGCGGTCACGGTAAAAGTTGGGGGTCAGTTTCATGCGTTTTTCTCCTGTCCTAATACTTCACTAATGCGGCGGTACACAATGTTCAGCTGGTCAGCGTTTACGCTGCGCACGTCCGCCTCAATAATCCCTTCGTTGGCCTTGTAGCCACGGAAATAGATGGCGTATTCGCCCTGCTTGAGCGCATTCACCAGGTCACCCGTGCCGACGCCGGTGGTGGCTTCGTCGAACTTAATTTCGGTGCGGGCGATGTCGCGTCCGGCGCTGTCCCAGACCACGCGCGCGGTCACACCGTTAAGGGTGTTGAGCGCCTCGATAAACGGCGTCATTTTCGCCACCATCTCGGCGCCGCTCTCCTTGGTGGCCGTCAGGTAGTGTTCGATGGCGCAGGTCAGGCCAAGAATGCCCTCTTTGCCCACCTTCATCGCGCGGCCAATGCCCGCCGTCTGGCGCTTCACCCACTCAACGTACTGGGTTTTGCCAATCACCAGGCCGCTGGTTGGGCCTTCGATCGCCTTCGCGCCGCTGTAGATCACCAGATCGGCGCCGGATCGGTAATAGGTATGCAGATCTTCTTCCGCCGCGGCATCAACGATCAGCGGCAAGTCGTGTTTACGCGCGACAACCGCCGCCTGCTCGACGCTGAGCATGCTTTTCTGCACGCAGTGGTGCGATTTAATGTAGAGGATAGCCGCCGTGCGCGGGGTGATCGCCGCCGCCAGCTGATCGGCGGAACATTCGTTGGCGTAGCCCGCTTCCACCAGCTTGCCGCCGCCAAGCGCCACCATGGTGCCCACCGGCGCGCCAAAATTCACGTTGTGGCCTTTCGGCAGGACGATCTCGTTATTTTCAATCGGTGTGACGTGCAGGTTTTCCAGCAGCCAGTCGCTGTCTTTCACCAGCACAGCCGCCACGGACTGGGCAATGCCCGCCGACGCGCAGGAGACCACCGTCGCCCCTTCCACCTCCAGCAGCTTCGCGATGTATTCCCCGGTTTTATTGACCAGATCCTTCATCTCGAAATAGTGATTCATGCCGTCCATCGCCGCCTGCACCACTTCCGGGCGCGGCGTGGAGACACCCAGCGCCGTCATGCGGCCAGAGGTGTTGATAACCTGCTTTAAGTTGTACTTCTCATAAATCGAAGGCATGTTCCGTGCTCCCTTGTTCGGTCATGTAGCCCTTGCCCGCGCGGATCGCGGCAAGCGGCACCAGAATGTGTTCAGCCTGTAGGCTGTCGTTTTCGGCATCCGTCAGCACCGTCGGCTGGCGCTTGAGGGTAAACAGCGTCAGATCGGCGTCGAGGCCAGGCTGAATGCGGCCTTTGCGCGTCAGGCGCAGGCCGTCGGCGGCGTTGGCGGTGACGCAGTCAATCACCTGCGGCAATGACATGCCGATGGCGAGGAATTTCGACATCACGCTTGCCAGCGAGCCGACCGGGCCGTTGATGCGGTTGCGGCAGTAAATATCCGAGCTGATGGTGTGCGGCAGAATGCCCATCGCAATAGCGCGCTTCGCCACTTCAAAGCTGAAGCTCGCCGTACCGTGGCCAACGTCCAGACGCACGCCGCGCTTCAGGGCGGAGGTAATGGAGGCACGCAGCTCGCCGGAGGGCGTCAGGATGCGGTTTGGCTTGCCGTTGTAGCAGTGGGTGATGATGTCGCCGGAGCTCAGCAGCTCGGCGATTTCGTCGAGGTTCGGCGGGTTGTTGCCAATGTGCACCATCAGCGGCAGGTCGCCGTTCTCTTTCTGGATCGCTTTCGCGCGCGCCAGCGGGGTGATGCCGTTTTCACCGACCACGCTGCTGCTCATGCGCGCCTTCAGGCCGACGATAAAATCAGGATGCCGTTTCACCGCCTCTTTCACCGCGTCGGCGTCAATATTGGCCATATTGGCCAGCTCGTTCTGGGCGATCAGCCCCACGCGGGAGATGTTCAGCAGGGCAAACACCTCGGTGGAGGCTTTGCGGGTGATGGTGTAGAAATCGTCCACGTCGTCGGCCCCGGTGCTGCCCGCGTCCACCACGGTGGTGACGCCGGTGGCAATGCCCACGCTGTCCGGCTCGTCGTGGTAAATCGGGGAGTTCGGGTAGCAGTGGACGTGGGAGTCAATCCAGCCCGCGCTGACGAACACATCACCGTTAAGCTCAACCGTTTTACGGGCGGGAGCGTCAATTTCGCCCGTCGCGGCGATCTTCCCGTCCTGAATGGCGATATCGGTCAGGGTATCGTCGGCGAGGCGCGCACGGCGCAGGAGTAAATCAAACATGGGGTTCTCCTGATAGGGCGGGCGCCGGAGCGCCCGCGGGTATTAAAGGGCGACCGGGAACAGCCATCCCAAAATCATTGCGCCGAGGATGGCGCCACCGGTAATCGGCTTCTGCCAGATGTAGAACAGCAGCGCGCCTACCAGGGAACCGACGCCGATTGGAATGGAGGCGGTCATGGCGCTGAGGATAATCAACGGCCCGAGGAAGCGGCCGGAGGCGTTACCCGCGCCCATCATCACGTCTGCGCCGTAGGTGGAGTTGCTCTGGTTGATGGTGAACTTACGCGCCAGGATGATGACGTAGCCAATCGCCAGACCAATCACCAGGCCGGTAATCAGCGAGGCAATGAAGTTGGTCACCGGGAACATGATCCCCGCGCCCAGCAGCAGCGCCGGTACGCCGAGGCCCACGCCGGTCTGGATCGCCCCGCCGATATCAAGAATACCTACCAGCGACCCTTCGATAATTCGGGCGAACAGGAAGCTCGCGCCAAATGCCGCCACTGCGCCGTAAACGCCGGTATCAATGCCCGCTTTCAGCATCGCCACGAAGGCCACTTCGTTAAACGCGCCGATGCCGTAGAGGTAGTACATGTGCGTCCCGGCAAAGACGCCGGAGGAGAGCAGGCCAACGAAGATCGGGAACGACCAGTCGGCATACCAAAAACCTTTATTCTGTTCCATGTCGAGGCTCCTGTTATTTACCGCTGAGCGAGTTGTGGATCATGTCGAGCCAGTTCGGCACGGTCAGATGGAAGGATTCGATCATCTTCATGTCGAAGCCGCGGAAGAAGCCGCTCAGCACGAAGAGCAGAACGATCGCCCCCATCATCACTTTGGTGACGTGGTTCCAGCCGCTCTCCTCCACGCCTTTACCGATCAGAATACCCAGTACCAGACCCGGTACGGCGTTACCCATGATCAGCTGTGCCGCGCCGCCAAAGATGGTGGCCCAGAAGCCCGATTTTTTACCCGCGTCGATGGCCGCCAGCCAGAAGATTACCGGCATCACGGTGTTGACCAGCAGGTTCGCGGCAGGCACCAGCACCTTCACGGCGGTGACCTGAAGCGCTGCGGGCACGGAGGAGGCGGTCAGGTTAAGGAAGGTCACGACAATCATGCCGATGATGCCGCAGGCAATCGCCATTTTGCGCGGGTCATGCAGCGTTTCACCGACGTTACGGTTTTTGATCATCAGCGCGGCAGCACCCCAGTTTGGGATGATGCGGTGGTCAACGTCCTGTGTGAAGGCACCTGCGGCCACGGAAGAGGCCCAGGCGTTAAAGAAGAAACCTAACCCAAAGGAGAAGTGGGACGCCGGATCCCCTTCGCAGGAGTTCAGTTCCCCCAACGTACGAAACGCGCCCATACCCTGAGTGGTAGGCGCATGAAACATGCGTGCAGCCCCGGCCCCGACACCGACGCCTACCAGGCCGCCGATGATGAGCGATTTTATTAATATAATTAAGAACATCAGTCTGCCCTTTTATGAATAATCAGCGTTGCGTGACGAAATCCACCTGGTCGAGATTGATGGCTGTCACGTTGACGGTCACATCCAGCTCCACGCTGTAGGTGCGTCTTTCCCGGCGCAGAAAGAAGAACAGAAACGCTTCTTTTCGCACCGCTTCTTGCGCCTGAACGACCTGCACATCCTGTGGCTCAATACGCAGTAAGATATGCGGTGAGGTTTTCATCACCGCGGCCTGAACGTGGTTGAGCGCGTCGGCAAAGGCGCGCGCTTTGGCGTCGCCCTTCCCCTTCACTCTCACCGTGGTTGTGAACTGTTCTTTCATGCTTACGCGCCGTATTTCTTCTGCCACGCCTGTACCAGACGCTCGCCCAGCTCTTCTTTATCCATAAAGCCAAAGCCCAGCACGTTGCAGCCTTCGTTGATGGCGGTCACACCCTCATCCACGGAGCGCATCCCGTATTTGGCCTTGTAGCCATATTTGGTCTGAGCGGTGATGGCGCCCGCGCCGCCGCTGCCGCAGAAGGAGATCCCGAAGGTGGCGTTTTCTGCTTTCATCACGTCACCGAGCTTCATATCCGCTGCCATGCCCGGTACGACAACCGCGCGTCCGCCGGCTTTTTCCACACCCGCAGCCACTTTCTGACCTTTACCCAGGCGATCGCCAATCACGACTGTAATCTGTTCCATGTGTTGCTCCTTAAAGGTTGTCTTTCGCGACTTCGAAGTGAACGGAGAGCAGCCAGGCCTCTTCATCAGGAAGGTTGCCGAACTGCGCTACCACTTCACGGGCAAGTTGCATTGAATCTGGTGAAATTTCGTCGAACAGCTCTGCTTCAACCTCCGGCAGCGGCTCGCCGGTCACGGACCGGTGCGCCATTGCGCGAACGTGGGAGGTCAGCATCTGCTCCTGTACCGCGTTGGGGATGATGTTGTGCCGGGCCAGCAGGGCGTAGACCTGCTGAAGCATGGTGTTCGCGAGCTGTTCTGTTTGCACCGCCTGTTCCCCAACGTCGTTCATTACCGCTCCGTTAATCACTCGTCTTACCCCGTTAATGGCTCTGGAATAAAACTAACGTCGAGGGGGAATTGTTTGTAGCGAGTTGTTTTCCACTTCGAAGTGGAAAGGCGAGCAGCGGCAGTGATCTGTGCCACATAAATGCGGTGAATCTGTATAAATCGCTGGATTTACGTGATGAATATCACGCTATTACGCGGTATTAGACTGATAAGCGGAGTGGAAAAGATTACGAGCAGGCTCGTAGAAATGTGACGTGGATAAGGTTTTCTTATGGAGATTCGCTAGAGTGGCGGCGGGTGCTTGAGACTGACCGTCTCAGGCATGGGACGGAAAGTGGAAAGCCCCGCCTGATAAAAAATCAGGGCGGGGGCTCGAAACGACACGTCACACCGTGGAGTTCGCTACCTCGCCCGCTTTAAAGCAAGGAGGCATCCATGAAACGCAGAAACCCAAGTATCGGGGTTTTGATGATTATTTCTTTGACAATAATCATCTTAACGCTGGTAACGAGGAAAACACTGTGCGAGATCCGTTTTCGTAATGGCTCGCTTGAAGTGACAGCGCGGATGGATTGTCGCTCCGGCAAGTAGGGAGCAACGATGCGGGGGCGCATCATGCGCCTCCGCATACGGAGAGAGGACGTACAGCTCAGGCACCCAATTAACGATACTTCTTGTGATACGCGTTGCGGGTCGCCGCAAACTGGTCGGCTGCCGCCTGGGCTTCCTTCACTTTGCCTTCGTTCGCCAGCTTCAGCGCGCCGTCAATCTGGCCGACCAGCACGTCAAAGCCGTGGCGGTAGTCTTTCATCTCGGCGCTGTCTGCCGCTTTGCTTTCCAGCTTCGGCGGCGTCGCTTTTTGCGCATCCAGCGCAGCTTCACGCATCTTCGTCAGTGCGTCTTTCATTTCCGCCGCATTGTCGGTTTTCTGCACCACCTTCAGATTTTGACTGAGGATGTCCATGTTGTCTTCGAGATCGGCAGCAAACGCAGATGAGCCAAGAACCAGCGTTGAAGCCGCGACGATCGCTAACAGGTGTTTACGCATTGCTCACTTCCTTTTTTATTATTAATCACGCTTTTACGGGGATTATTGCCCGGCGATTTTCATCTCAGGCAGTAATACAGAACCACACTGAATATTGCTGCGTGTTTCAATATCGTTACCGACCGTAACAATATTGCGCCACATGTCCTTGAGGTTGCCGGCGATGGTGATTTCGCTCACCGGATACTGAATTTCACCGTTTTCGACCCAGAAGCCCGCTGCACCGCGAGAGTAATCGCCGGTGATACCGCTCACGCCCTGCCCCATCAACTCGGTGACCACCAGGCCGGTGCCCATCTCTTTCAGCATCTGTTCAAAATTCAGGCCCTGTCCGGCAATGCGCCAGTTGTGGATGCCACCCGCGTGCCCGGTGCTTTTCAGCCCCAGCTTACGCGCAGAGTAGTTGGTCAGCAGCCACTGGGTCAGAATGCCGTCTTTCACGATATCCCGGCGTTCCGTGCGTACGCCTTCGCTGTCGAACGGCGTGGAGGCCAGCCCTTTCAGCAGGTGTGGGTGCTCTTCGATGGTCAGCCATTCCGGCAGGATCTGCTTGCCCAGCGAGTCGAGCAGGAAGGTCGATTTACGGTACACCGAACCGCCCGCGATAGCGCCTACCAGATGGCCAAACAGACCGGTCGCCACTTCGTTGGCAAAAATCACCGGGGCTTTCATGGTGGAGAGCTTGCGCGGCGACAGGCGAGACAGCGTGCGTTCGGCGCACGCTTTACCCACCCACTCCGGAGACTGCAAATCCCCCAGCGCGCGGCCAATGGTATAGGCGTAATCGCGCTCCATGTCGCCGTTTTCTTCGGCGATGACGCAACTGGAAAGCGAGTGGCGGGTTGAGCAGTACCCCTGCAACATTCCATGGGAGTTACCAAACACTTTAATGCCGTAGTGGCTGTTAAAGCTGCCGCCTTCGGTATTGGTGATGCGTTTGTCAGCCTGCAAAGAGGCCTGCTCGGCACGCGCGGCCAGCTCAATGGCTTCATCCGGCGTCACTTCCGCGGGATGGAACAGATCGAGATCCGGCGCGTCAAACGCCAGCAGCTCTTTATCGGCCACGCCAGCGTAAGGATCCGGGGAGGTGTAACGCGCGATATCCAGCGCCGCCTGCACCGTTCGGGCGATGGCATCCGGGCTGAGATCGGTAGACGACGCGCTGCCTTTGCGATTCTGGTGATACACGGTGATCCCCAGCGCGCCATCGCTATTAAATTCTACATTCTCCACTTCGCCATAGCGGGTGCTCACGCTAATGCCGGTGGTTTTGCTGACCGCCACTTCGGCGCCATCTGATTTACCTGAAGCGAGCGTCAGCGCGGTGGAGACGGCTTCTTCCAGAATCTTACGCTGCGCTTCAACTTGTGAGGTTACTTTCATCGCAAATGCCATACTGTAAGAGAGAGTTAAGTGAAGTCTAACAGAGAACCGTTTTTCAGTGCGCGTCTTAACTGGTAACATTAGCCTCTTTTTTTAAGGAGCCTGACATGACTAAGCAGCCCGAAGACTGGCTCGACGACGTTCCCGGTGATGACATCGAAGACGAAGATGATGAGATCATCTGGGTCAGTAAAAGTGAAATTAAACGTGACGCCGAAGAGTTAAAACAGCTTGGCGCAGAAATGGTAGAACTGGGTAAAAACGCGCTGGATAAGATCCCGCTCGACCAGGATCTGCGTGATGCCATTGAACTGGCACAGAAAATCAAGAAAGAAGGGCGTCGCCGCCAGCTTCAGCTTATCGGGAAACTGCTGCGTCAGCGCGATGTTGAGCCGATCCGTCAGGCGCTGGATAAACTGAAGAACCGCCACAACCAGCAGGTTGCGCTGTTCCATAAGCTGGAGCAGATCCGCGACCGTTTGATCGAGCAAGGTGATGACGCGGTACCTGAAGTGCTGAACCTGTGGCCGAATGCCGACCGCCAGCAGCTGCGTTCTTTGATCCGTAACGCGAAGAAAGAGAAAGAAGGGAATAAGCCGCCGAAGTCAGCGCGTCTGATTTTCCAGTATCTGCGCGAGCTGTCTGAGAACGAAGAGTAAACCCCTCACCCCAGCCCTCTCTCCAAAGGGGAGAGGGAGAAGAGATAATGTAGGCCCGGTAAGCGATAGCGCCACCGGGTCTTTTTTTACTCTGCGGCCGCGGCTTTCTTCGCCAGACCGTCCAGCAGCTTCTGATGGATCCCGCCAAACCCGCCGTTGCTCATCACCAGAATGTGATCGCCAGGCTGTGCGGCTTTCACCACCATATCCGCTAAGACATCCACGTCCGCACTCCAGTGCGCTGGCTGAATGCAGGCGTCGGCCACTTCGGCCACCTGCCACGGAATATGCTGCGGTTGCAGCAGGAAGACCTCGTCGGCACGCCCTAAGGACGGCGCGAGGTCGTCTTTGCAGATGCCCATTTTCATGGTGTTCGAACGCGGTTCCAGCACGGCCAGAATGCGCGCGGTGCCGCCAACTTTGCCACGCAATGCGGCAAGCGTCGCCAGAATGGCCGTTGGGTGGTGCGCGAAATCGTCATACACCGTCACACCGTGGGCTTCGCCACGCAGCTCCAGACGGCGACGGGCGTTGATAAACGTGCCCAGCGCATTGGCGGCATCCGCAGGCAGTACGCCAACGTGACGCGCCGCGGCGATCGCCATCAGGCCGTTGTGCATGTTGTGCTCGCCCACCAGGCCCCACTTCACCTCGCCCACTTTCTCACCGTCGAGCAGCACTTCCCATTCGGAGGCATCCGCGTTGAGCTTTTTCGCCTGCCAGTGCCCCTGCTCGCCAACCAGCTCCTGCTCGCTCCAGCACCCCATCGCCAGGGTCTGCTTCAGGTTGATGTCGTTCTCCGGCAGGATAATGCGGCCCTGACCCGGAACAATGCGCACCAGATGGTGGAACTGTTTCTGAATCGCTTTCAGGTCGTCAAAGATATCCGCGTGATCGAACTCAAGGTTGTTGAGGATCAGCGTGCGTGGGCAGTAATGCACGAATTTAGATCGCTTGTCGAAGAACGCGCAGTCGTATTCATCCGCTTCAATCACAAAGAACGGGCTGTCGCCCAGACGCGCGGAGACGTCGAAATTCCCCGGTACGCCGCCGATCACGAAGCCCGGCTTGTAGCCGCAGGCTTCGAGGATCCAGGTCGCCATACCGGCGGTGGTGGTTTTGCCGTGCGTCCCGGCAACGGCGACAACCCAGCGGTCGCGCAGGACAAAATCATGCAGCCACTGCGGGCCAGACATGTACGGGATATTGCGTTCCAGCACCGCTTCAACGCATGGATTCCCACGGGTCATGGCGTTACCCACGATCACCAGATCCGGCTGCGGCTCCAGCTGGCTGGCGTCGTATCCCTGAATCAGAGAAATTCCCTGCTTCTCGAGCAGCGTGCTCATCGGCGGATACACATTGGCGTCCGAACCTGTCACTTCATGGCCCAGCGAGCGCGCCAGCATTGCCAGTCCGCCCATGAAAGTGCCACAAATCCCCAATATATGAATGCGCATACGTCACTATCCTTCTTCAATGTGGCGCACATTTTACTCACATGTCAGCGGCTGTGAAACGCATTTCAGGTAAATCCGTATTTTGCTGGCGCGATTCACCTCTGCGCTAATATTTGAATGTTTGTTAAGATTGTTGGACATCAACCGCTTTACTCAACATAAGATGCAGGGAAAGTGTTATGAAAACGTTAGGTGAATTTATTGTCGAGAAGCAGCACGAGTTCTCTCATGCTACGGGTGAGCTCACTGCTTTGCTGTCGGCAATAAAGCTGGGCGCTAAGATCATCCACCGCGATATCAACAAGGCCGGTCTGGTCGATATCCTGGGTGCCAGCGGTGCCGAGAACGTTCAGGGTGAGGTTCAGCAGAAACTCGACCTGTTCGCCAATGAAAAACTGAAAGCAGCACTGCGCGCGCGCGACATCGTTGCGGGTATCGCCTCTGAAGAAGAAGATGAGATCGTCGTATTCGAAGGGTGTGAACACGCGAAATACGTTGTTCTGATGGATCCGCTGGACGGCTCCTCCAACATCGACGTTAACGTTTCTGTCGGTACCATTTTCTCCATCTACCGCCGCGTAACGCCGGTTGGCACGCCGGTGACGGAAGAAGACTTCCTGCAACCGGGCAGTAAACAGGTTGCTGCCGGTTATGTGGTGTATGGCTCGTCCACCATGCTGGTGTACACCACCGGCTGCGGCGTACACGCCTTTACCTACGATCCGTCCCTGGGCGTGTTCTGCCTGTGCCAGGAGCGTATGCGCTTCCCGGAGAAGGGCAACACCTACTCCATCAACGAAGGCAACTACATCAAATTCCCGAACGGCGTGAAGAAGTACATCAAATTCTGCCAGGAAGAGGATAAAGCCACCCAGCGCCCGTACACCTCACGCTATATCGGCTCGCTGGTGGCGGATTTCCACCGTAACCTGCTGAAGGGCGGTATTTACCTCTACCCAAGCACCGCCAGCCACCCGGACGGAAAACTGCGTCTGCTGTACGAGTGCAACCCAATGGCATTCCTGGCCGAACAGGCAGGCGGCAAGGCGAGCGACGGTAAAGAGCGTATTCTGGATATCGTGCCAGAAAGCCTGCACCAGCGCCGTTCGTTCTTCGTCGGCAACCGCCATATGGTGGATGACGTTGAACGCATGATCCGCGAATTCCCGGACGCGTAACGCACGAAAAGGGGAGCCCGTCAGGCTCCCCTTTTTTTCGTCATGCCGTTTGCGTCGTCAATTTGAAGGAGGCCATCGCTTCCATCAGCTCGCGAGACTGCTCCTCCAGGGAACGTGTTGCCGCAGATGATTGCTGGACCAGCGCCGCATTTTGCTGCGCCGTTTCATCCATCTGATTGACAGCGATATTCACCTGCTCAATACCGCGGCTTTGCTCCTGAGAGGCCGTCGCAATTTCACGCATCAGTTTGGTCATACGCAGTACTTCGGTGGCGATCTCGTCCATCGTCTCACCGGCCTGCTGCGCCAGCTCGCTGCCCTCGTTCACGTGGGTTTGCGAATCGCTGATAAGCGAGCGGATCTCTTTCGCCGCATCAGCACTGCGGCTGGCGAGATTACGCACCTCACCCGCCACGACCGCAAAACCTCGCCCCTGCTCACCCGCACGCGCCGCTTCAACGGAGGCGTTCAGCGCCAGAATATTGGTCTGGAAGGCAATGCCGTCGATGACGCTCAGGATATCGGCGATGCGTGCCGAGCTGCCGGAGATGTCGCGCATCTTCTCAATGACATAGCAGACCATTTCGCTGCCGTGATCGGCGGTATCGGAGACCGACTTCGCCAGTTGGTGCGCCTGCTCGGCGTTATCGGCGTTAAGTTTCACCGTGGCGGTGATCTCTTCCATGCTGGCGGCCGTCTGCTCCAGCGAGGTGGCGGTGGATTCCGTGCGCTGAGCCAGGTTCATATTCCCGGCCGTCAGCTCGCGGCTGCCGGTATCAATCTGCGAGCTGGCGTCACGCACCCGCAGAACGGAGTCCATCAGCGACTGGCGCATCCCTTCGATCGCCGCGTTAAGGCGATTAAATTCCTGGCTCGCCGGCGCGTTCAGGGTATGGGTTAAATCCCCGGCCGCCACATGTTCCAGCTGGGCAATCGAGGCTGAAAGCGGCTTGAGCAGCATATGGCGCAGAACCAGCCAGGCCAGCACGATAATGCCAGCCGTCAGCAGCGCCGCGACGATAATCAGGATCAGCACGCGGGTTTTACTCGCCTGCACGGCGCTCACCTCCGCTTTGCCGCGCGCCTCGCTCCATGCCTGGAACGCCTGCATATCGTTATCAAACTGCTTCGCCACCGGGACCAGCTTGTTTTCCAGCAGATCGTAATAGCTGTCCGCGCTTTGCTCGTTCAGGGCTTTCAGCATCGGGCTGATACCCTGCTGGTTGTACACCGCCAGGCTCGCGGCGACGTTATCCAGCAGCTTTTGCCCCTGCTCATCCGCCACGCCGCTGCCGATCACGCCCTTCAGCGTTTTCTGTGCCAGCGCCACTTCCTGGTTAATGGTTTTGACCGCCCTGGCCGCATCGTCCAGCAGGCCGACCTCCATCATGCGGACGGCCTGCCCCGCTTCGTTACGCGCGCGCAGGATCAGCGTATAGCCGGCATTCAGCTGCACCATCTGTTCACCCTGAAGATGATTGATGCGCTGGAGAGAAGAGGAACTTTGTGTAAGGGCATAAATGCCGATGCCGCTGACAATCAGCAGCAGAAGGGTCATAACGGCCAGTAAAGAGAGCAAGCCGGTACGAATCGATAGCGTTTTAAGCATGATGTTATTTCCGGTAGCGAGATATTTCTGGGCATAAAAAAAGAGTATCGGCCGCTACCGGAAAATGTTTAGAGTTTAAGCAATTTCAGCATGTTATCGCCCTGTTACAGAGGTATTCACCCGGGTAACAGGCGAGCTCTGGCGGTTCTCCCACAGCACCGTCAGGCCGCGCTGGAGCGCGATGAAAATAAACAACAGAATGCCGATGGCAATTTTGGTCCACCAGGAGCTGAGCGTGCCGTCGAAGTTGATATAGGTCTGAATCAACCCCTGGATCGCCACGCCAAACAGCGTGCCGAGCACCGTCCCCACCCCGCCGCTGAGCAGCGTACCGCCAATCACCACCGAGGCAATGGCGTCCAGCTCAACGCCCACCCCCGCCAGGGCATAGCCTGCCTGGGTATAAACCGAGAATACAATCCCCGCGAGGGTGGCCAGCCCGGTCGAAAGCATGTAGATGCGGATAGTCGTGCTGCGCGTGGAAATTCCCATCAGGTTCGCGGACGTGGCGCTGCCGCCAATGGCATAAACCTGGTTACCAAACCGGGTACGGTGGGCGAGGAAGATCCCGATCACCACCACGCCCAGCATCAGCAGCCCCATTGCGCTCAGGCGCCCCCCGCCGGGGATTTTCCACGCCAGGCTGGAGAGCGTGTCGTAGATCGGGTGGTTAATGGGAATTGACTCCTCCGACACCAGATAGCTCACGCCGCGCAGGAAGAACATCCCGGCGAGGGTGATAATAAAGGCCGGGATTTTCAGCGCATCGATCAAAAGCCCCATAAAGGCGCCGAACGCGCAGCCCATGACCAGCACCAGCGGAAAAGCCAGCAGCGGCGAAATGCCCCAAAAGCCAATCGCCTTGGCAAGGAACACGCCAGTAAAGGCGATCACCGACCCAACGGAGAGATCGATCCCGCCGGAGAGGATCACAAACGTCATGCCGACGGCGATAATGCCTAAAAAGGCATTGTCGGTCAGGATGTTGCAAATCACCCGCGTGGAGGCGAAGCCCGGGAACTGGGTCAGGCAGTAAAGGTATCCCAGCACGAACACGCCCAGCGTGATCATTAACGGCAAATTACGTTTTATCATGACCGCGGAACCTCTTAATGAGAGTGATAAAGCGCGGCGACTGCACGATAAGCACGATAAGCACCACGACCGCTTTGACGACCTGATTCAGCTCCGGCTGGAACCCGGAGAGCAAAATACCGGTATTCATACCCTGAATAATCAACGCCCCCACCACTGAGAGCAGCAGATTAAAACGTCCGCCCATCAGCGATCCACCGCCGATAACCACCGCAAGGATTGCATCCAGCTCGAGCCAGAGTCCGGCGTTATTGGCATCCGCTCCGCGAATATCGGCGGCCACGATCACCCCGGCAATCGCAGCACAGACGCCACTCAGCACGTAAGTCAGCATCACCATCAGCCGCGTATTTACCCCGGCGTTTTTCGCGGCCCGAATGTTAATCCCCACCGCTTCGATGAACATCCCGAGCGCCGTTTTGCGGGTGAAAAGCCAGAACACCACCAGCGTCACCAACGCGACGATCACCGGCGTCGGGAAGAACAGAAAATTACCGCTGCCGATCCACGCAAGATTCGGGGAGTTAAAGGTGACGATTTGACCGGAGGTGATAAGCTGCGCCACACCGCGCCCGGCCACCATCAAAATCAACGTCGCGACAAACGGCTGGATCTTGAGCACCGCGACCAGAATGCCGTTCCACAGCCCAGCTAGCACGCCGGAGCCCAGCGCGGCCAGCAGGACCACCGGCAGGCTG
>NZ_QFRV01000046.1:0-37993 GCF_004136805.1 Enterobacter cloacae complex sp. GF14B | reverse complement strand
CGCGCCTGGGACGCCCCCGGATGCAGCCCCTGCGCCTGCCCCTTCGCCGGAGACCAGACCATGAAGCGGATCCGTCAACAACAGGGCGTAGCCCTGCTGGTGGTGCTGATTTTGCTGGTGATGATGTCGGCGCTGGCCGCCAAAATCAGCCAGCAGTTCTGCCGTAATTTGCAGAAAACGCATTATCAGGTAAGCCAGCAGCAGCTGCGCTGGGCGATGCAGGCCCAGGAAAAAGTGGTGAAGGACCGGTTACAGACCGACGCCAGCGGCGAGAGCAAGCCGCTGGCGCTGGACGGCGACTGGCATCAGCCGCTGGAGACGCAGGGTGAAGATTACACGGTCGTGAGCCAGGTGGAAGATGCGCAGGACTGCTTTAACGTCAATAACCTGTTGACCGCCGACATCGCACCCCAGGGGCAAAGCGCTCCCGCGGTGGCGGAAACACCGCGTAAAGCGCGGATTGTAGAACAACTTCTGACGGAAAGTGGGCTCAGTCCGGGCACGGCGGAGGCGGTCTATTTCCAGCTGGTGGATTATCTCGATGGTGACAGCACCACGGCGAAGGAGGGGGCCGAAAGCGATGCGTGGGCTGGCGTCGTGCCCGCGCGGCAACCGGCAAATCAGATGATGCGCAGCATCGCGGAAATCAAACTGCTGCCGGCGTTCCCTGTTACGGCATATCCAAAGGTGAGCAAGCTGTTATGCGCGCTGCCGGACGCCGCCAGCAAGGTGGACGTGAACACCCTGCAACCGGAACAGGCCGCCGTGCTGGCGGCCATGTTCCCGGGAAAACTCACGCCGGATGACGCCGTTCGCCTGCTGGATTCGCGTCCGGAATCGGGCTGGGAAAATATGGAAGCGTTCAGCAAAGCGCTGGAGCAGGCCTTCCCGCAGTTAAAAGACGATCTCCCGCAGGTGGTGGATCAATTTTCTATAAACAGCCGGTACTTCCGCGTGAATTACACCGGCAATACCGATGAATTAACGCTTCGCGTGGTCAGCCAGCTTCAGGTGAATAACGAAGCCGGTGAGATCGTGACGTGGCAGCGTCGTTACCGAATGATTGAATAAGAAAAGTAGAACGTTATGAAACAGGTACTTTTTGTTCGTCCCGACAGCCGCGAGGGCGGGAAAATAATGTGGTGTGAGTCCGGCAGCGAGCGCGTCGAGGTGGTCGACAGCCTGGAGATGCTGGCCGAACACCCCCTGGCTACGCGCGTTTGTCTCCTGTTACCCGCCAGCGACATGATTTTCCGCCATTTTAGGCTACCGAAAAAGGTGGCTTCTCAGGGAATGGCCTTCTCGTGGATGGCAGAAGAGACGCTGATTGGCGACGTGGACAACCTCCACTGGACGGTACTCCACAAAAAAGGCGCCGACGTCGACGCCGTGGCCATTGACGCCGACCGCCTGCGCGCAACATTAACCCGCTGTCAGGAGGCCGGATTAAACGTGATTCAGGCCCTGCCTGATGCCTGGCTCCTGCCCGTGACGGCAGGGGGCAGCACGCTGGTCGCGCAGGATGATGGCTACTGGCTGCGTTTATCGCCCCATGTGGCGGGTGAAATGGAGGCAACCCTGCTGCCGCTGTTAATGCAGAAAGCCGGGGTCGGGGAAGTGTGGTGTTACGGCGATGCGCCTGCGAAGGTGCACGTTGACGTGCAGCATGCCTGGCAGCATCCGCTGGCGCTGATCCAGCCGCAGTGGCAAACCTGTCGCGTTAACCTGCTTCACGGTGAATTCAGCCTTAAGGCCGGTCATGGGCGGGCAGCGAAAAGGATGAAAGCCGCGATGGTGGCGGCGGGCGTGCTGTCTGTTGGTCTGCTGCTGGGGCCACGCATTGCGATGGCCTGGATGCTGGTGCAGCAGGAAAATCGGGTGCAGCAGGAGATCGTCCAGGTTTATCAGCACCATTTCCCCAGCATGCGCCAGCAGACCAATATCAAATATCACTTTGGCCAAAGCCTGAAAAAACAGAGCAAGGGGTTCTTTCTTCAGCTTGAGGAGCTGGAGAAAGCCCGGCAGTCAGTCCCTGCGATGGAGATCGATCTGCTGGAATACGATGCGCAGCAAAACACCCTGACGCTGAGCGTCAGCGCGCAAAACCAGCCCGCGTTGCAGGCGTTTGTTAACCAGACCAGTGAGAATTTTGATTTTACCTTACAGCCTGTTTCAACAACCGAACCGTATACCGCCATGATCGCAGGGAAACATAAATGAAAGAGCGAATCGCACAGCTGAAAGCGCGCTATCAGAATTACAGCGCCCGGGAAAAAATCATTTTAAAAATATGTGCCGTTGCTATTGTGGGGGCAGCGGTGTATTACACAGGAGTGATCCCCTTGGATAATATGATTAAAAATAGTAAATCGACACTTAAAAGACAAAAAGAGACGCTTAACTGGATGCGCAGTGAAATTGATAAAAATCATCTTCAGATCCAGTTAGTCAAAACGGATAATCCGCGTACGGTGGTCGAGAATAGCGCCCATGAAATTAACCTTTCGCTGACGGATGTGCGCCAGGAGGGGCAAACTTTATCGTTCGTGGTGAATCGGGTTAATGTGTATGAATTAAAAAGCTGGCTGCGTGAAATTAATCAGACCACCGGTGTGAGATTGCAAAAAATTAACCTCACGCCGGTTGACCACCTCAGCGATGTGAAAGCGCAGGTGCAACTCACCTGGGCAAAAAACGCATGAATACCTTCGCGCTGATGCGGGATGCCTTTCCGGTAGGGTTCCCGATAATGAGTGCGATCCTGGGCGGCATTGTGGGCAGTTTTCTTGGCGTTGTCGCCGAACGCGTACCGGGGATGGTGATGGATGAGGAGGGGAGCGGTAATCTGCTCATTCCGGCCTCGCACTGTCCGGTGTGCCAGCACGCGCTCGCCGCGTGGGAAAACATCCCGCTGCTCAGCTGGCTTTTATTACGGGGGCGCTGCCACCAGTGCGGCAGCGCGATCCCGCTGCGACTCTTTCTGGTCGAACTGATCTCCGCCTTGTTTTTTGGCATCACGGCCTGGTGCATGCCAGACGTTCAGGCGCTGTTCTCTTTGTGGTTACTGGCGGCTTTTTTACTGCCGCTGGCCATGATCGACTGGCAGCACCAGCTGCTTCCGGACTGCCTGACCCAGCCGCTGCTGTGGGCAGGTCTCTTGCTTCATGTGTTTGACCACACGTTGCCGCTACGCGATGCGCTGTTCGGCGCGGTGGCGGGCTATCTGTCGCTCTGGCTGCTCTACTGGGCTTTTCGTCTGATCACGGGACGAGAAGGTCTGGGTTACGGGGATTTTAAGTTACTGGCGGCGCTGGGCGCCTGGTGCGGCTGGCAGGCGTTGCCCTCTATTGAACTGGCGGCAGCGTTAAGCGGTATTGTCGGTTATTTCGCCGTAAATAATTTAAATAAAAATAACCTCACTATTTCTTTTGGTCCTTATCTCGCCTTTGCTGGAATAGGGGTTTTTATTAGTCAGCAAATTGCTTTCACATTTTAAATATACAGGTCAAGATTTTTTATAAATCTTTTTGATGGAGGAAGGAAAGGACGATCCTTTACGCTCAGTGTATCGTAAGAGATATAAGCTACACGGGATTTGGCTTGTATCTTTTAATGGAGGAATACAACGCAGCAACAATTTTTTGTTCACGGCACTCACGTTGGTTAAATACGCATTACGCGAAACGCATCCATGATCTCACGGAAGACATGGGTTACTACGTTATAAATAAATTTATCAGGAAATAAAAATGAAATTTATGAAGCCAAAATATCTGGCGCTCTTTATTGCGGCGGCAACCAGCTCCGCATTTGCAGCAGCGCCAGGTGCACCGACGATCGGCTATGGCAATGACAAATTTGCCCTGGTGGAAGTGGATCAGGCTGCACAGGATTATAACAATCTTGTCAAAGTGCATAACGATGGCGTGGATGTAAAAGTTGAGTGGAACGTCTGGAGTGGTGATGCGCCAACTTCTGCGAAAGTTCTGCTGGACGGACAGACCGTATGGACCGGCGCAGCCGGTGCGACGGGCTCTGCAACGTTTAAAGTGAAAAAAGGCGGGCGTTATCAGGAACAGGTTGAAGTCTGTAATGCCAGCGGCTGTGCGAAAAGCGCCAGTAAGCTGATTATTGTGGCTGACACCGACGGTAGCCACCTGCTGCCGCTGAATACGTCTCTCCAGGAGAACAACAAAGCGTTCGCGAAGCATACCGATAAAGTGGTTGCGGCCTACTTCCCGGAATGGGGCGTTTACGACCGTAACTTCCCGGTTGATAAGATCCCTGCGGCAAACCTCAACCACATTCTGTACGGCTTCATTCCAATCTGTGGCGGTGACGGCATCAACGACGGCCTGAAAACCATTGAAGGTGGTAACAGCTTCCGCGTGCTTCAGAACGACTGTAAGGGCCGTCCTGACTTTACCGTGGCGATCCACGACCCATGGGCTGCGCTGCAAAAACCACAGGCTGGAGTCTCCAACTGGGATGATCCGTACAAAGGTAACTTTGGCCAGCTGATGGCGCTGAAAAAAGCGCATCCAGGCCTGAAAGTGCTGCCATCTATCGGCGGCTGGACGCTTTCCGATCCGTTCTTCCACATGGGCGACCCGGCTATCCGAGCACGCTTTGTCTCTTCTGTGAAAGATTTCCTCCAGACGTGGAAATTCTTTGACGGCGTGGATATCGACTGGGAATTCCCGGGCGGTGGCGGTGTAACCGAAAACCTGGGTAACCCGCAGCAGGATAAAGCGACCTATACCGCACTGATGCACGACCTGCGCACCATGCTGAACGAGCTGTCTGCACAGACGGGCCGTACCTATGAACTGACCAGCGCCATCGGTGCAGGTCGCGATAAGATCGAAGACGTGGATTACACTACGGCTCAGCAGTATCTCGACCACATCTTCCTGATGAGCTACGACTTCTACGGCGGCTGGAGCAACACCGTTCTCGGCCACCAGGCTGCGCTGCGTGCGCCAGCATGGCGTCCGGACACTGATTACACCACTGAAAACGGCGTTAACGCGCTGCTTGCGCAGGGTGTACAGCCAGGCAAGATCGTGGTGGGTGCGGGCATGTATGGCCGCGGCTGGACCGGCGTGCATGGCTACACCGGTGACAATCCATTCACCGGTACGGCAACCGGCATGGTGAAAGGCACCTGGGAACCGGGCGTGGTTGACTATCGTCAGATCGTGAACGAATACAAAGGCAAACCGGGCTGGGAATACGGCTACGACACGACCGCTGAAGCCCCTTACGTCTTCAACAAATCCACCGGCGACCTGATCTCGTATGAAGATGCGCGTTCAACCACTGCGAAAGGCAAGTATGTTCTGGCCAATAAACTGGGCGGTCTGTTCGCGTGGTCTATCGACTCTGATACCGGCGACATTCTGAATGCGATGAACGAAAGCCTGCTGGGCGGCGACTCGACTCCGGTTGATCCGGTGGTCACCAACCACGCGCCAATCGCGTCCTCTGCCGATCAGAACGTGTCTGGCCCGGCAACCGTCACGCTCGATGGCTCTGCTTCCAGCGATCCTGATGGCGATGCGATTACCTACAAATGGACTCAGGTCTCTGGGCCGTCTGTCACCATCAACAACAGCACCAAAGCGAAAGCGACCTTCAATGTTGCGGCAGCGACCACCGACCAGACCATGACGTTCCGCCTGACGGTGACCGATGCAAAAGGCCTGAGCAACGCGATTGATGTCCAGGTGGTGAACAAGGCGCCGAAAGCTAACCAGGCACCGGTTTTAAACCCAATGGAAGCGATCACGCTTGAATCTGGTGAAACCTATGCGCTGCATGCCCAGGCTGCGGACCCAGACGGTGATGCGCTGACCTACGCCTGGAGCGTACCAGCAGATATGCACGCCACCGGAACTGACTCCGCGAACGTGAATATCACGGCGCCGGAAGTGAGCTCGACGTCTACCTACACCCTGAGCGTGGTAGTGAGCGACGGTAAGACCAGCGTGCAGTCTAACGTCCAGGTTACCGTGAATCCGAAAGCGGCGCCTGCACCGGTACCTGCTGACGAAGACACTAACCCGGCGGATGACGTTACCCCTCCGGCTGATGATGTGACTCCTCCGTCTGACAAAGGAAGCTGCGATGCACCTGTGGATGCTAACGCCAGCAAATACGCGGCGTGGGAATCCAGCAAAATCTACAACGGTGGCGATACCGTAAGCTTCGACCATCTGGTGTGGAAAGCGAAGTACTGGACTCAGGGCAATCAGCCTGGCTTCGGTGTGGATGCATGGGAGCTGGTGAGCAACGTGAAGATGAACTGGCGTTCTGACCTGGTCTACAACGGCGGCGACACTACCACCTATGAAGGTAACGTTTACCGTGCGAAATGGTGGACCCGTGGTGATAACCCAGCCAACAGCGACGTATGGGTAAAAGAAGGCGCATCAACAGATTGCAAATAATCTAACCCATTAATCACTCCCCCTTTAGAGGGGGAGTGATTCAAAATTCATTTTACAGGATGTTGGTAAGGAGAAATAACCGAAACTGTCAGCAGGTAAAAATGAAAAAGTTAATTTTGTTGTTATTGATAATAAGCCAAAGCGCACTGGCAAATTGTTGGGATAAAGCGGCGCATTATTATCATGTCGATCCTTATTTACTGTACGCGATAGCGAATGTGGAATCCGGTATGAATCCGTATGCGGTTGGGCAAAACCGCGATGGCACGCGGGATGTCGGGCTGATGCAAATCAACAGTTCGCATTTTACCGCGCTGGAAAGCAGAGGCATCGACGAATATCGATTAATCACGGAGCCGTGTACTTCGATCATGGTCGGGGCTTCTATCCTTTCCGGGATGATCAGGGTGTATGGCTATAACTGGGAAGCCGTTGGCGCGTATAACGCCGGACTGAAAAAAGAAAATTATCCGCAGAGGATGAAATATGCCCATAAGGTCTGGGCCAAATATCAGCAACTGAAATTAGCAGCACGTTATTAACGTTTTTTATTTTTGAAGAATTCCTGAAGGTGTTCTTCGAAAAGTGAAAACAGCTGAATGTGGTTTATGTATTAACGGAGTAATACCTAAGCCGGGATATTAACATTTAATTTGAAACGAACAGGAAAACTGAAATGAACAAAAGGACGTTACTGAGTGTACTCATTGCGGGAGCCTGCGTGGCGCCATTCATGGCCCAGGCTGCGAATCTGAAGGAGACCAGCAGTGAGCCGTACACCATCAAAGCCAGCGATCTGGCGAAGAAAGAGAAGGAACTGACGGACTTCCCGCTGATGGCTTCGGTTAAAGAGACCATCCAGACGCTGGATAACGCGCAGGTCGAACTGATTGAGCCAGGCCGGGCGGCGAACCCGGACAACGTTAAACGCGTTGAAGGGATTGTGAAAGCCAGCGACTGGGAATATCTCTTCCCGCTGCGCGCCCAGGCCTATACCTACAGCAACTTCCTGAAAGCCGTGGGTAAATTCCCGGCGCTGTGTAAAACCTATAATGACGGTCGTGACAGCGACGCCATCTGTCGCAAAGAGCTGGCCACCATGTTTGCCCACTTTGCCCAGGAAACTGGCGGCCACGAAAGCTGGCGTCCGGAAGCCGAATGGCGTCAGGCGCTGGTCCACGTACGTGAAATGGGCTGGAGCGAAGGGCAGAAGGGCGGTTATAACGGCGAATGTAACCCGGACGTCTGGCAAGGACAGACCTGGCCTTGCGGTAAAGATAAAGACGGCGATTTCCTGAGCTATTTCGGACGCGGTGCGAAACAGTTGTCTTACAACTACAACTACGGTCCATTCTCTGAAGCGATGTACGGCGACGTGCGTACACTGCTCGACAAACCTGAGCTGGTGGCGGACACCTGGCTGAACCTGGCGAGTGCGATCTTCTTCTTCGCCTATCCGCAGCCGCCAAAACCAAGCATGTTGCAGGTGATCGACGGTACATGGCAGCCGAACGACCACGATAAAGCCAACGGTCTGGTTCCGGGCTTTGGTGTGACCACCCAGATCATCAACGGCGGCGTTGAGTGCGGCGGCCCGACTGAAATTGCGCAGTCTCAGAACCGTATCAAATACTACAAAGAGTTTGCAAACTACCTGAAAGTGCCTGTTCCGGCGAACGAAGTGTTGGGTTGCGCCAACATGAAGCAGTTCGACGAAGGTGGCGCAGGCGCCCTGAAGATTTACTGGGAACAGGACTGGGGATGGAGCGCGGATACCCCGGACGGCAAGACCTACTCTTGCCAGCTGGTGGGCTACCAGACTCCGTTCAGCGCCTTTAAAGAAGGTGACTACAGCAAGTGCGTGCAGAAGTTCTTTAACGTGAAAATCGTTAACGATGATGGTTCTTCCGTTACCCCGGACGAAACCCCGGTCACGCCAACACCGACGCCATCTGGCGATGAAACGCCAGCGCCAACACCAACGCCGGATGAAACCCCGGTCGAACCTGTTGTGGTGAACCACGCGCCGGTTGCGCAGATTGCCGGTCCGATCGGTGCAGTGGAAGCAGGTGCGCAGGTTTCTCTGAGTGCGGAAGGCTCCACCGATCCTGATGGCAACAAACTGACGTATACCTGGCGTTCCCAGGATGGTCAGACTGTTACCGGTCAGGACAAAGCGGTTGTGACCTTCACAGCGCCAGAGTCTGCGACGGCGCAGCAGTATGAAGTGAGCCTGACCGTCAGCGATGGCGAGCTGAGCAGCACCACGTCTTACCTGCTGAACGTGAAAGCGAAAGCGGCAACGCCATCCGGAGAAGATACGTCTTACCCGGCATGGAGCGCGAGCAGCAAGTACAACGCCGGTGATATCGTGAACAACCACGGTAAACTGTTCCAGTGCAAACCGTTCCCGTACAGCGGCTGGTGTAACAACTCTTCAACGTACTATGAACCAGGCGCAGGTCTGGCATGGGCTGAAGCCTGGACGGCTCTGTAAAAGCAAACGGCAACCCCCAGGGTTGCCGTTTTAGTGTCTGCACCCTCTCCCTGTGGGAGAGGGACGGGGTGAGGGCATCAGTCCGCACTCTCTGTTTTTTGCCGGGTGGCGCTGCGCTTACCCGGCCTACATGAGGCTGGAACGCTTACCGGTGCAACTTCCCGTGATCCCGTAACCACGCCGCCGTACGCACTATCCCTTCATCCAGCGAGACAATCGGTTTATATCCCAGCTCGTTCTCCGCCCGAGAAATATCTAGCGTAAAATCAAAGTTGAGCTTCGACACACCGTAATGCGTCAGCGCAGGCTCTTTCGCCGATTTGCTGCCAAAACGCTCCATGCTGCGGGCAATCATGTCCAGCATTGGGTAGGGAACGGAACGGATCCGGCAGTCGATTTTTAATTCGTCAATTAGCCTTTGCACAATGCTGCGCAGGGTACAGGGTTCGCCGTTGGTGATGTTATACGCGCGCCCCGACACCAGCTTATCGCACTCCGGCTGGCTCGCCAGCCACATGGCGTGAACGGCATTTTCGTAATAGGTCATGTCCACCAGCGCATCGCCGCCGCGCGGTAACAGCACGCTGCCGTAGTGATGCATCATCTGGGCCAGTCGCGGGATAAAGACTTTGTCGTGCGGTCCAAACAGGCTCTGCGGACGCAGCACGGTAAAGCGGGTGTGCGGGTTTGACTGGGCCAGCAGGTCGATCACCTCTTCGCCCGCCGCTTTACTGCGGGCAAACTCACAGGCAAAGCGCG
The DNA here is from genome assembly GCF_004136805.1 of Enterobacter cloacae complex sp. GF14B. NCBI lineage: Bacteria > Pseudomonadati > Pseudomonadota > Gammaproteobacteria > Enterobacterales > Enterobacteriaceae > Enterobacter > Enterobacter cloacae complex sp. GF14B. Next base: position 28,285 of record NZ_QFRV01000046.1, on the reverse strand, counting down.
CCGGGCGGAAATCTTCCTGAATATCACGATGGTGGTGATAGTCGAAATAGAGCGACGGAGAGGAAATATGAATAAAGTTACGCACGCCCCAGGCGACGGCCCATTCACCCAGACGGCGCGTGGCGCGCACGTTGGCGAGATCAAAGGCTTCCTGGGTACCCCACGGGGAGGTAAAACTGGAGCAGTGCCACAGCGTATCGATACCGGCGAGCATCACCTTGGCCTGAGAGGAGACCAGCTCCGTCAGATCGGCATGGACAAATTCAGCGCCCATTTTTTGCAGGAGCTTACCCATCGCCTCATTGCGACCGGTGGCCCTCACGCTGATGCCTTTGTTGCGCAGAAACTCGACCGCATTTCGGCCTAAGCCGCTGGTCGCCCCGGTAACCAGTACCTTCATAACAATCCACTGTGTTGAAAAGAATTTCGTGCGCATTCTTTCGTGAATTACGATGTGTTGCAATGGGAAAGGTGAAAGATTAAGAGTTTTATTTAGTTATTTTCCCGCTTTTCTTCTGCCAGTAGCGCAATCCGTTTCGCCATTCCGCGGAAGATAAACAGGTGTGCCGGGATCATCAGCAACCAGTAAAACAGACCCGGCATTCCGTGCGGATGCCACCATGCCCGAACGTCCAGTTCACGATGGTCGCCCTTGTCCTTCAGGGTGAAGCAGAGCCGCCCCAGCCCCGGCGCCTTCATGCCAAACAGCAGCGCCAGCTGTTTTTCCGGCTCAACGATAATCACCTTCCAGCTGTCGACGGTATCGCCCACCTTCAGCCAGGGATGGGCAGGGCGGCCTTTTGCCAGCCGGTGACCGACCAGCAGATCCAGCGCGCCGCGCGTTTGCCAGAGAATATTGCCGAAGAAATAGCGCTCTTTGCCGCCAATCTGGTTCACAACTTCCCACAGCGCTGCCAGGCTGGCCGTGGTTTTGACCGTACAGCCCGCCTGTTTCGGATAATAGCCGTACTCGGGCCGCCAGCGGGCAAACGCCTGCGCGTCGTAGCCCCAGTCGCTGGAGTTCACCAGCTTCTCTTCTTCTTTCAGCGTATTACGCACCGCGTCGTCAAAGCGGATCAATTCCTGAGGGATTAAGGCGCGCAGCGCGCGATCGTCCGCCAGCAGATCGTGCTTCAGCCCCTGGATCAGCGCTTTGGCGGTCGTCGGCGGCACGGAGGTGATCACATTCAAAAACCACACCGATATCCAGCGGGTCGGGAAGGGGATGGGGATCAGCCAGCGGCGGCGGCCGCTCACCCGCATAAAATGTTCGAACTGCGCCTGATAGCTCAGCACTTCCGGGCCTGCCGCCTCCAGCACGCGATGCTGCTCCGCCGGGTGATCCAGCAATGCCACCAGATAGTGGAGTAAATTCTCCAGCGCAATGGGCGTGGTGCGCGAGCGTACCCAGCGCGGCGGCGTCAGCACAGGCAGGTTGTAGACCATATCGCGCATCACTTCGAACGCGGCGGAACCCGCGCCGACGATGATCCCTGCCCGGAGTTCGGTGACGGGGATACGGGCGCTTCGCAGCGTTTCTGCCGTCAGCTGTCGGGCGCGCAGATGATCTGACTGCTCGTTCTCAGGCGCCTGGAGTGAGCTTAAAAAAATCACCTGCTTCACCGGCGTTTGCCGCAGCGCATCACGAACGTTCATCGCCACCTGACGCTCGTGGGCGATAAAATCGCCGCCTTCGCCCATGCTGTGGACAAGGTAGTAAAGCGTATCGACCCCTTCCAGCAGCGCAGGAAGCGCTTTCGGCCAGTTAAGGTCAACGTTGTGACACGTCACGCCAGGCAAATGTAGCTTTTGCAGGCGTTCCGTGTTGCGTGCCGCTGCCAGCACCTGGTGCCCCTGCTGGCTTAACGCAGTGGTCAGATGCTGACCGATATACCCGCTGGCGCCGAGCACCAGAATACGTTGCGGCACGGTATGCTCCTTAACGCTGTAAAAACGCCTGCCAGTGTTTCACCACCTCGGTCAACTGCTCGCGGTTAACGTCAAGATGCATCACCAGTCGCACGACCGGGGAGGCGTTGATCAGCACCCCTCGGGCTTTCATAAAGTCGCCCAGCGCGGCAGCATGCTCATCGCCGACGCGGACAAACAGCATGTTGGTGTCGTGTCGCATGACATCAGCGCCGATTTCACGCAGCTGCGCTGCCATCCACGCCGCATTGTCGTGATCGTCTTTCAGGCGTGACACGTTATTTTTCAGGGCGTACAGTCCGGCAGCCGCCAGAATACCCGCCTGACGCATCCCGCCGCCGGTCATTTTGCGCCACCGGTTGGCGCGTCTGATGTAGTCTGCGCTGCCAACCAGCAGGGAACCTACCGGCGTGCCCAGCCCTTTAGAGAGGCAAATGGTGAACGAGTCGCAATATTGGGTGATCTCTTTCAGCTCGCAGCCGTACTCCACCACGGCGTTGAAGATACGTGCGCCGTCAACGTGGAGGCCGAGCTTGCGCTCGCGGGTAAAATCCCATGCCGCTTTCAGGTATTCGCGCGGCAGGACTTTACCGTTATGGGTGTTTTCGAGGCTCAGCAGTTTAGTGCGGGCGAAGTGAATATCGTCGGCTTTGATTTTCGCCGCGACTTTGTCCAGCGGCAGCGTACCGTCCGGCGCAGCATCGATCGGCTGCGGCTGGATGCTGCCGAGCACCGCCGCGCCGCCGGCTTCGTACAGGTAGTTATGCGCCCCCTGGCCAACGATATACTCTTCGCCGCGCTCGCAGTGGCTCAGCAGCGCCACCAGGTTAGCCTGCGTGCCGGTGGGCAGGAACAGAGCAGCCTCTTTACCGCTCAGCTCGGCCGCATAGCGCTGGAGTTCGTTGACCGTCGGGTCATCGCCGTAGACGTCGTCCCCGACCGGGGCGGCCATCATCTCTTCGAGCATGGCGCGGCCCGGACGGGTAACGGTATCACTGCGTAAATCAATCATGGCATGTCCTTATATTTAAAAAGGCGATGCCAGATGTTTTACCTGAGCCAGTTGGTTTTTGCCAGTTCGATCACCTCGTCACCGCGCCCGCTGATGATGGCGCGCAGCATGTAGAGGCTAAATCCTTTGGCCTGTTCCAGCTTGATTTGAGGCGGGATCGCCAGCTCTTCTTTGGCGACCACCACATCCACCAGCACCGGGCCGTCGATGGCGAAGGCGCGTTGCAGGGCGTCGTCCACCTCTGAGGCTTTCTCCACCCGAATACCGGTGATACCGCAGGCTTCGGCGATGCGGGCGAAGTTGGTGTCGTGCAGCTCGGTGCCGTCCGTGAGGTAGCCTCCGGCCTTCATCTCCATCGCCACGAAGCCCAGCACGCTGTTGTTAAAGACCACGATTTTCAGCGGAAGCTTCATCTGCGCCACCGACAGGAAATCCCCCATCAGCATACTGAACCCGCCGTCGCCACACATCGCCACCACCTGACGTTCCGGTGCCGTCGCTTTTGCGCCCAGCGCCTGCGGCATGGCGTTGGCCATTGAGCCATGGTTGAACGACCCAAGCAGGCGTCGTTTGCCGTTCATTTTCAGGTAGCGTGCTGCCCAGACGGTGGGCGTACCCACGTCGCAGGTGAAGATGGCATCGTCGTCGGCGAAGTGGCTGATCTGCTGCGCCAGATACTGCGGGTGGATCGCTTTTTCGCTCGGTTTGGCGAGATCGTCCAGCCCCTTACGCGCATCGCGATAGTCGCTCAGGGCTTTATCGAGGAATTTGCGGTCCGTTTTTTCTTCCAGTAGCGGCAGCAGGGCGGCGAGGGTGGATTTGATATCGCCGATAAGCGCCATATCCACCTTGCTGTGCGCGCCGATGCTGCCGGGATTAATGTCGATCTGGATAATTTTGGCATCCGTCGGGTAGAACGCGCGGTACGGGAACTGAGTGCCGAGCAGGATCAGCGTGTCGGCGTTCATCATGGTGTGGAAGCCGCTGGAAAAACCGATCAGCCCGGTCATGCCGACATCGTACGGATTATCGTATTCAACGTGCTCTTTCCCGCGCAGGGCGTGCACCACTGGCGCCTTGAGCTTGCCGGCAAATTCCACCAGCTCTTTATGCGCACCGGCGCAGCCGCTGCCGCACATCAGGGCGATATTGCTGGAGTATCGCAGCAGTTGCGCCAGCTTTTTCAGCTCTTCTTCGGCAGGGGTAATGGTTGGCTGTGGCGCAGAGTACCAGTGGGTGGTGGCGGTTTCAGGTGCGGCCTTCAGCGCCACGTCCCCCGGCAGCACAACCACCGAAACCCCGCGATTCAGGATCGCCTTACGCATGGCTATCGCCAGCACCTGTGGGATCTGCTCCGGTGATGAGACCAGCTCGCAATAGTGGCTGCATTCACGGAACAGCTCCTGCGGATGCGTCTCCTGAAAATAGCCGCTACCGATTTCAGATGACGGAATGTGAGCCGCAATCGCCAGCACCGGAACATGGTTGCGGTGACAGTCGAACAGACCGTTGATGAGGTGCAGGTTTCCTGGTCCGCAGGAACCCGCACATACAGCGAGTTCACCCGTGAGCTGCGCTTCGGCACCCGCGGCAAAGGCGGCGACCTCTTCATGGCGGGTGGGCATCCATTCAATGGTCTTCATCTTGTTGAGGCTGTCGCTGAGTCCGTTCAGCGAATCGCCGGTGACGCCCCAGATACGCTTTACGCCAGCCTGCTCCAGGGTTTTCGCTATGTATGCAGCCACGGTTTGTTTCATGGTGGTCCTTCTCCTTTATGTGATATCGCTTACAAGCTTAGAAGAAAGTCGCTGTATTGCCTGCTCAGTCCTCTTTAAGTACAGGTGGTTTTTCTGCGCGACGCGCCTGGCAAAGTCAAACAAATAACGGGCTGCCGTACAGGCAGTAGGCACAACATAGGCCGGGTAAACGTAGTGCCACCCGGCAAAAAGCCCGGTGGCGCTGACGCTTACCGGGCCTACAGGTGAACCACGACAGATTATGCGAGCACAAGATCGCCCTGCGGATGGCACGAACATGCCAGCACATAGCCCTCGGCAATTTCCGCGTCGGTCAGCGTCATGGTGCTGGTGACCGTGTACTCACCGGAAACCACTTTGGTCTTACAGCAACCGCACACCCCGGCGCGACAGGCCGCCGCTACCGGCACGTTGTTACTTTCAAGCGCTTCAAGCAGCGTGGTGCCCACGCGGCCAAAGAAAGTCTGCGCCGGTTGCAGCTTCGTGAACTTCATCCCGCTGGTCGCCGCTGCCGCTACAGGCGTGAAGAACTGCTCTTTGAAGAAGCGGGTCACGCCGAGCGCTTTCACTTCTTTCTCCACGATCTCCATATAAGGCGCCGGGCCGCAGGTCATCACGATGCGGTTCGCAATATCCGGCACGCTTTGCAGCAGCTCGCGGCTCAGGCGCCCCGCGACAAAACCGTGCGTCGCGTTGTGCTCAGCCACCAGCGTCACCGGATAGTTGCGCCATTCTTCGGCAAAAATCACATCTTCCGGGGAACGCACGCTGAAAATCACCTGCACGTCGGCCTGAGGACGGTATTTCGCCAGCCAGCGACGCATCGACATAATCGGCGTCACGCCACAGCCTGCCGCCAGCAGCAGGAATTTATCTTCCGTCTTGTCGTCACAGGTAAACTCGCCCTGCGCGTCAGACAGCCAGATGTAATCCCCGCGCTTCACGTCCCGGGTCAGCCACTCGGATCCTGCGCCGTCATCAATACGACGGACGGTGAGCGTAATGTATTCGCTCACGCCCGGCGTGGAGGAGAGGGTGTAGGCGCGCAGGGTATCCGCCGAATTACGCACGCTAACCAGCGCATACTGACCTGGGCGGTACGGGTAGTAGTCATGGCACAGCAGCGACAGCGTCCACACATCCGGCGTCTCCTGATGGATGTGATGAACCTGCATCCGCCACGGACATTGTGAGGTTGGCATGGTCATGAGTTACTCCTTACGCGCTCAGCAGTTGCTTCATATCATCTTCAACGTTGGTCACGGAACGCAGACCAAATTTCTCGTTCAGGATGGCCAGCAGGTCCGGCGTCAGGAAGCCTGGCGCAGTCGGTCCGGTGACGATGTTGGTCACGCCGAGAGAGAGCAGGGTCAACAGAATAACGATCGCTTTCTGCTCGAACCAGGAGAGCACCAGCGACAGCGGCAGGTCGTTCACGCCGCAGCCCAGTTTCTCTGCCAGCGTGACCGCCAGAATGATGGCTGAATACGCATCGTTACACTGACCCGCATCCACCAGGCGTGGCAGACCTTCGATGTTGCCGAAGTCCAGCTTGTTGAAACGGTACTTACCGCAGGCCAGGGTCAGGATCAGGCAGTCTTCCGGTACGCGGGTGGCGAAATCGGTGAAGTAGTTACGTTCCCCGCGCGCGCCGTCACAGCCGCCGATCAGGAAGATGTGACGCAGTTTTTCACGGCTGACGAGGTCAATCAGGGAATCCGCCGCACCCAGCAGGGTTTCACGGCCAAAACCGACGGTGATGAGGTGCGGGATTTCGCTGTACGGGAAGCCTGCCATCTGCTGCGCCTGAGCGATAACCGGACCGAAATCGTCGCCTTCAAGGTGGCTCACGCCCGGCCAGCCGACGATGCTGCGGGTCCAGATACGGTCGTCATACGCGCCGACGGTCGGGTCGATGATGCAGTTAGAGGTCATAACAATTGGGCCAGGGAAGCGGGCGAACTCCACCTGCTGGTTCTGCCAGCCGCTGCCGTAGTTACCGATCAGATGCTTAAATTTACGCAGCTCCGGGTAGCCGTGCGCGGGCAGCATTTCGCCGTGGGTATAAACGTTAACGCCGGTGCCTTCGGTCTGCTTCAGCAGGTTGTAGAGATCTTTCAGGTCATGACCGGAGATCAGGATGCATTTGCCTTCGGTCGCTTTGACGTTGACCTGCGTTGGCGTTGGGTGGCCGTAGGTGCTGGTTTCACCGGCATCCAGAATACTCATCACTTTGAAGTTCATCTGGCCGATTTCCATCGAGCATTCCAGCAGGGCGTTCATGTCGGAAGGCCAGGTGCCCAGCCATGCCATGATTTTGTGGTACTGGGCGTAAATAGCGTTATCGTACTGGCCGAGTACGTGCGCGTGCTCCATATAGGCCGCAGCACCTTTCAGACCGTACAGGCACAGCAGGCGCAGGCCGAGGATGTTCTCGCCAATTGCCGCTTTGTCCTTATTTGGGGTGAATTCTGCGGCCTGACGCTGTAGCTCGCCCAGGTCGTCGCTCACCAGCTGTAGCTCCGCCATCGGGTTGTCCACGCGGGCGCTGGCGTCGGCATTCAGGCACTGCGCTTTCAGGGCTTCACGCAGGGCAATCGCTTCGCGGGCATAGCCCACAATGCGTGGAGAATCGAAGTTAACGTTGGTCAGCGTGGAGAAAAATGCGCGCGGCGCAAAGCTGTCGACATAGTGATCGACAATGCCATATTCACGGGCTTTGAAGGCCCAGGCGGACAAGCCTTGCAGCGCCGCAATCAGCAGATCCTGGAGATCGGACGTTTCTGCGGTTTTGCCGCACATACCCTGCGCGTAAGAGCAGCCGTTGCCTGCTGGGGTACGGATGGTTTGTTCACATTGCACACAAAACATAATCACACCTGTTAAAGTTATATTTGAGATACATGTTTAAGGTTATGCCTGTGGCACAGCAGAGAAAAGTGCTTTCTTATACTAAGTGGAGGGTTATTGATTTAGCGCAATTTTGGCGGCAGGTTCACTACCGCCAAAGCAGTATCAGGCTGAGAAGAACGCCATCAGAATGGGTACCAGCAGGCTCAGAATAAAGCCGTGTACGATGGCGGCAGGAACCATCTCCAGCCCTCCCGAGCGCTGTAACACCGGCAGGGTAAAGTCCATTGAAGTGGCCCCGCACAGGCCCAGCGCAGTAGAGCGGCTGCGGCTTACCAGGCCGGGGATCAGCATGATGGCTAACAGCTCGCGCGCCAGATCGTTAAAGAAGGCGGCGCTGCCGATCACCGGACCAAACGATTCGGTCAGCAGAATACCGGAGAGCGAATACCAGCCGAAACCGGACGCCATCGCCAGGCTGGTTTTCAGCGGCAGATCGAGAATAAAGGCGTTAATCACTCCCCCCGCCAGTGAGCTGGCCACAACGATAACGGCAACCATCATGCCCCGGCGGTTAAGGACAATCTGTTTCAGCGTCATGCCATTATTTCGCAGCTGAATACCAATCAGGAAGAGCAGGAAAATAAGCGTATATTCGCTGGCTTCCGTTGCGTGCTGTAAAAATGCCCAGCCGGTCAGACCCAGTAAAAAACCGAGTACCACCACGCCGCACAGCTTTAATGATTCCAGCGCCATCGCAATACGGGAGGGAAGCTTTTCCTGATGATGGTGATTTTTCCAGGGAATAGTGCGTTCCAGCCAGAACAGCGCGGCAATATTGCACAGCAGAATAACCACTACCGTAACCGCAGAATAATGCAGAATGGAAAGCAAGTTCGTCGCCAGATTATCCAGGAAGGCCAGGCTGATCCCCATAAAGAACAGAATGACGTAAACAATCCAGCTGAGAAAACGATTAATAAGCTTTAAGGCCGATTCATGACGCAGCGGAATAAGGTAGCCCGCAATCAGGGGCAGAAGAATGATGAGGAGTCCTGAGAACATGAACAGCCGGTCCTTTTGAGTATCAGTTAAGCGCCAGAGACACTACCCAATAAAGGCTGTGAGGTAAAGCTACAAAAAAAGCCGGGTGGCGGCTACGCCTTACCCGGCTTGTCTATTTGGGGTGGTGCGGCCTGATGCCCTCACCCCGGCCCTCTCCCACATGGAGAGGGGGGAAAACCATTAATCGCGTTTTTCCAGCAGGGTGCGATACAGCACGCCGCCCAGAATACCGCCGATAATTGGCATCACCCAGAATAGCCACAGCTGTTCAAGCGCCCAGCCGCCCTGGAAAATAGCCACCGCGGTGCTGCGCGCCGGGTTAACGGAGGTGTTGGTCACCGGGATGGAGATGAGGTGGATCAGCGTCAGCGCCAGACCAATAGCGATGGGGGCAAAGCCCGCAGGCGCGTATTTGTCCGTTGCGCCGTGGATCACCAACAGGAAACCTGCGGTGAGCACAATTTCAATCACGATAGCAGACAGCATTGAGTAGCCGCCTGGCGAGTGTTCGCCGAAGCCGTTCGACGCAAATCCGCTGGCCGCGGCGTCAAACCCGGCTTTTCCGCTGGCAATTACGTACAGCACCGCCGCGGCAATAATACCGCCAATAACCTGGGCAATAATATAGCCAATAATATCCTTCGCCGGGAAACGTCCGCCCGCCCATAAACCTAATGTGACGGCCGGGTTGAAATGACCGCCGGAAATATGCCCCACGGCGAATGCCATGGTTAATACAGTTAAACCGAATGCCAGCGCGACGCCGACAAATCCAATACCTAATTCCGGAAATGCGGCTGCCAGTACTGCGCTACCGCAGCCACCAAACACCAGCCAGAATGTGCCAAAGCATTCTGCCGCTAATTTTCTGAACATAACCACCTCAATAATAAACGTCCGCGCCCATTCCTGCGCGCGGGTTATATCGCCATAAAGGGATGACGACTCAAAGAGCCAGTATTTTGAAACCATCAACATCCCTTCGCCACTCAAATAAATTCACTAAATTTGATTTAAGGCAATGTGATGTTAATCCTTGTTCAGAACGGAGGTAATTAGAGCATAGCCCAATAATTAAGGGGGCGTATATTCTGCTGTCGTGACCCACAGCCTGCCGCTATACTGCTGATAACTTGAAGGAAAAAGTGGCCGAATTGCGGGGGATGTATGCTACTCGAACGTGTGGAGATTGTCGGGTTTCGCGGGATTAACCGCCTGTCGCTGCAACTGGAACAGAACAACGTCCTGATAGGCGAAAACGCCTGGGGTAAATCCAGCCTGCTGGATGCCCTGACGCTGCTGCTTTCGCCCGAAGAGAACTTGTACCACTTCGTTCATGATGACTTCTGGTTTCCGCCGGGGGATGTCAACGGGCGCGAGAAACACCTGCATATCATTCTGACCTTCCGCGAATCCGAGCCCGGCCGCCATCGCGTGCGTCGTTTTCGCCCTATGTCGGCCTGCTGGGTTCCCTGTGAAGATGGGTTCCAGCGTATTTTCTATCGCCTTGAGGGCGAAATGGCGCAAAACGACGGGGTATTAACCCTGCGTGAATTTCTTGATGAGAAGGGGAATCCGATCCCGCTCGATAATATTGACGAGCTTGCCCGACATCTTATCCGCCTCTCCCCCGTATTGCGCTTACGCGACGCGCGTTTTATGCGGCGGATCCGTAACGGCACCGTGCCGAATATGCCCGAGGTGGAAGTAACCGCCCGCGAACTGGATTTCCTCGCCCGTGAACTGGTCTCACGGCCGCAGAACCTCACCGACGGCCAGATCCGTCAGGGACTGTCTGCCATGGTACAACTGCTGGAGCACTACTTCTCCGAGCAGGGAACGGGGCAGGCGCGCCACCGTCTGATGCGTCGCCGCTCGCACGATGAACAACGAAGCTGGCGCTATCTCGATATTATCAACCGCATGATCGACCGCCCCGGCGGGCGTACGCATCGGGTGATCCTGCTGGGTTTATTCTCCACGCTTTTACAGGCGAAAGGGACGGTGCGCCTGGATCGGGACGCGCGACCGCTGCTGCTGGTGGAAGATCCGGAAACGCGGCTCCACCCGATTATGCTTTCCGTGGCGTGGCATCTTCTTAATCTGCTGCCGTTGCAGCGAGTCACCACCACGAATTCCGGAGAGCTGCTCTCTCTGACGCCGGTAGAGTATGTCTGCCGCCTGGTGCGTGAATCGTCGCGGGTCACCGCCTACCGGCTCGGGCCCGGCGGGTTAAATGCCGAAGATGGCCGACGGATTGCGTTTCATATCCGTTTTAACCGTGCCTCTTCCCTGTTTGCTCGCTGCTGGTTGCTGGTGGAAGGGGAAACGGAAACCTGGGTGATAAACGAGCTGGCTCGCCAGTGCGGGCACCACTTTGATGCCGAAGGGATCAAAGTGATCGAATTTGCTCAGTCTGGCTTAAAACCGCTGATCAAATTTGCGCGCCGGATGGGGATAGAGTGGCACGTGCTGGTGGATGGCGATGAGGCGGGTAAAAAATATGCGGCGACCGTGCGCAGCCTGCTCAATAACGATCGTGAAGAGGAGCGGGAACATCTGACCGCGCTGCCTGCGATGGACATGGAGCACTTTATGTACCGTCAGGGATTTGACGACGTCTTTCACCGCGTGGCGATGATCCCGGTGGATGTACCCATGAACATGCGTCGGGTGATTGCCAAAGCTATCCATCGGTCGTCAAAACCGGATTTGGCCATTGAAGTCGCGACGGAAGCCGGCAGGCGAGGCGTGGAGTCGGTGCCCACGCTGCTGCGTAAAATGTTCTCCCGCGTCCTCTGGCTGGCTCGCGGGAGGGCCGATTAGCGGTCAGTCGCCTGCGAAACCTGTTGGATCAGGCTATCAAGCAGGGTATAGCGGCGGCGGTATTCGGACCGTTTTTTACTCGCAATCTCTTCCATCGGTTTGCGTGGCATGGTCAGTGGCAGGGCAAAGTTGCCGTTATCCTGCTGCTGTCCGCCAAGGGAGCGCCAGAAGCTGTCATAGTCAGCCAGCAATTTTCCCTCTTTTTTCTTGCGATAGCGCCAGCTGCGGTAGATGTGGGTGGCGTTACTCACCGCGAGGATCTGCTCGACCGGGAAGGCGCCTGCCAGCGTCATGACCGCTTCAACCAGCAGACGTTTTGGGAACAGTCCGTGACAGACTTTGGTCGCCAGCTGAATGTGCTCGTGCGGGACATGCGCTTTCGCCCCCTGCATTCCGCCGATGAAGAGCGTTGACTTGCCCTGGTATTTGCACAGCGTAAAGGTCAGCTCGGCCAGCACCGTGTTCTGGTGGTCGCAAAAAGTGAGGGTCGCTTCCCCTTCTTTGTCCAGAAACGCATCCGCGCTCAGGCGAACGCTAAACTGCTGTTCCTCTTTGCCCGTTAACGTCACCAGCGTGATGCCCTGGCTGGAGAGGTAGCCGTTGAGCAGCGACGCCGGAAGATGGCGGCTCATCATCTGATAGTGATCGTTCAATGCGTCCAGCGTATTCTGACGACCCATATTTACGGTCAGCCACGGCCGGTGCAGGCGGCACGGCAGGCCGGGCTGCACGCGCAGGATCTGCATCAGACGGGGCTGTTTTGCAAGGTTTCCGAGCAGGCGCGCAGTGGTGAACGGCGTTGCCAGCGAGCGCAACATAAACTTACGTCGATAGGCCGGATTTTGCCACGCCAGCCCCGGCGTGAGGGAACCCGATGTCAGGCTTTTAAACAGTTGCCAGCCCGATTTAGGCTGGGGCAGCGTTGTATAAGGTGTATCGACGATGGAAGACATGTTAGATCCTGCTTCTGGTGGAATATCGCTATTTCAGCAGGCGCTTTATCAACATCGGGTAAACAATTCCCGACGATTACGGGGATCGGGGGTTTCGTTGAGGAGTGGTTTAGATAAAATCAACGGTGATGATAGCCAGAACAACTATTTGGAATATTTATGAACCTGAAGGGAAAACGCAGAAAGCTGTTTCTGCTGCTGGCGGTAGTGGTGTTAGCGGGCGGATTCTGGTTATGGAAGGTACTGAACGCGCCGGTACCACAGTATCAAACGCTGATTGTTCGTCCGGGCGAGCTGCAACAAAACGTGCTGGCGACGGGGAAACTGGATGCCCTGCGTAAGGTTGACGTGGGCGCGCAGGTCAGCGGTCAGCTTAAAACCCTGTCAGTTGAGATTGGCGATAAGGTTAAAAAAGGCCAGCTGCTGGGCGTGATCGATCCTGAGCAGGCGCAAAACCAGATCCGCGAAGTGGAAGCGACGCTGATGGAGCTGCGCGCGCAGCGCGCGCAGGCTCAGGCGGAGCGTAATCTCGCTCAGGTCACCCTGACGCGCCAGCAGGCGCTGGCGAAAACGCAGGCCATCTCGAAACAGGATCTGGACACAGCCGCCACGGAGCTGGCGGTGAAGCAGGCGCAGATTGGCACCATCGATGCGCAAATCAAACGGAATCAGGCCTCGCTGGATACGGCGAAAACCAACCTCGATTACACGCAAATCGTTGCGCCAATGGCCGGGGAAGTGACGCAGATAACCACCCTGCAAGGCCAGACGGTCATCGCCGCGCAGCAGGCGCCAAACATCCTGACCCTGGCGGATATGAGCACCATGCTGGTGAAAGCCCAGGTATCCGAAGCGGACGTCATTCACCTTAAGCCGGGGCAGAAAGCCTGGTTTACGGTGCTGGGCGATCCACAAACCCGCTATGAGGGCGTGCTGAAAGATATCCTGCCGACGCCGGAAAAGGTCAACGACGCCATCTTCTACTACGCGCGTTTCGAGGTGCCAAACCCGCAGGGCGTGCTGCGTCTGGACATGACCGCCCAGGTGCATATCCAGCTGACCGGCGTGAAAAACGTGCTGACGGTTCCGCTCTCCGCGCTGGGCGAATCCGCCGGGGACAATCGCTACAAGGTGAAAGTGCTGCGCAACGGCGAAACCCGCGAGCGGGAAGTAGTGATTGGCGCGCGTAACGACACCGACGTGGTGGTGGTAAAAGGGCTGGAAGAGGGTGAAGAAGTGGTCACCAGCGAAACCCTGCCCGGAGCCGCGCAATGACGGCGCTGCTTGAGCTGAATGACATTCGTCGCAGCTATCCGTCCGGCGACGGGCCGGTGGAGGTGCTGAAGGGCATCTCCCTGCGCGTTGAAGCCGGTGAAATGGTGGCGATTGTCGGGGCGTCGGGCTCGGGTAAATCAACGCTGATGAACATTCTCGGCTGTCTGGATAAGCCCACCAGCGGCACCTATCGCGTGGCCGGGACGGATGTTTCCACCCTGGACGGCGACGCGCTGGCGAAGCTGCGTCGCGAGCATTTTGGCTTTATCTTTCAGCGTTACCATCTGCTTTCACACCTGAGCGCGGCGCAGAATGTGGAAGTGCCGGCGGTGTATGCGGGCGTCGAGCGCAAAAAACGCCTTGAACGCGCGAAGGCGCTGTTAACGCGTCTTGGGCTGGCGGAGCGTGTTGATTATCAGCCTTCGCAGCTTTCCGGCGGTCAGCAGCAGCGCGTGAGTATTGCCCGCGCGCTGATGAACGGCGGACAGGTGATCCTCGCCGATGAGCCAACCGGTGCGCTCGACAGCCATTCCGGTGAAGAGGTGATGGCGATCCTGCATCAGCTTCGCGATCAGGGGCATACGGTGATTATCGTCACCCACGATCCACAGGTCGCGGCGCAGGCGGAACGCATCATCGAGATCCACGACGGCGAGCTGGTCAGCAACCCGCCGCCGCGTCAGTCCAGAGCGGCGGCGGCGAAAGAAGCTTTGCCTGCGTCCACCGGCTGGGGCCAGTTTTCCAGCGGTTTCCGCGAGGCGCTGAACATGGCCTGGCTGGCGATGGCGGCCAACAAAATGCGCACTCTGCTGACCATGCTCGGCATCATTATCGGTATTGCCTCGGTGGTGTCGATTGTGGTGGTGGGCGATGCGGCGAAACAGCTGGTGCTGGCGGATATTCGGGCCATCGGGACTAACACCATCGACGTTTACCCCGGCAAAGATTTTGGCGACGACGAGCCGCAGTATCAGCAGGCGCTGAAATACGACGATCTGGCGGCTATTCAGAAGCAGCCGTGGGTGAACTCCGCCACGCCTGCCGTGTCGCAAAACCTGCGTCTGCGCTACGGCAACATCGACGTGGCGGCCAGTGCTAACGGCGTCAGCGGAGATTACTTCAACGTCTACGGCATGACCTTTAGCGAAGGGGCGACCTTCAACGCGGAGCAGCTGGCGGGCAGGGCGCAGGTGGTGGTGCTGGACGCGAACTCGCGCAGACAGCTTTTCCCCAATAAAACCCGTGTAGTGGGGGAAGTGATCCTGGTGGGTAACATGCCCGCCACGGTGATTGGTGTGGCGGAAGAGAAACAGTCCATGTTTGGCAGCAGCAAGATCCTGCGCGTCTGGCTGCCATACAGCACCATTTCCGGGCGCATTATGGGGCAGTCCTGGCTTAACTCCATTACCGTGCGAGTGAAGGAGGGCTACGACAGCGCGCTGGCGGAACAGCAGCTTGAGCGGCTGTTAACCCTGCGCCACGGGAAAAAGGATTTCTTCACCTGGAACATGGACGGCCTCTTGAAAACGGCGGAAAAGACCACACGTACTCTTCAGCTGTTCCTGACGCTGGTGGCGGTGATTTCGCTGGTCGTCGGCGGGATTGGGGTGATGAACATTATGCTGGTGTCGGTGACCGAACGTACGCGGGAGATAGGCATCCGCATGGCGGTCGGGGCCAGAGCCAGCGACGTGCTCCAGCAGTTTTTGATTGAAGCGGTGCTGGTGTGTCTGGTGGGAGGCGCGATGGGGATTGCGCTTTCGATGATGATCGCCTTCGCGCTCCAGCTCTTCTTACCGGGCTGGGAAATTGGCTTCTCGCCGATGGCGATCCTGACGGCGTTTTTATGTTCCACCTTCACCGGTATTCTTTTCGGCTGGCTGCCTGCGCGAAACGCGGCGCGGCTCGATCCGGTGGATGCGCTGGCGCGGGAATAGCCCGAAAATAAAAATGCCAGCCGATCGGGCTGGCATTTTGCCTGCGGGGTGTACACAATGAATCAGAGAGCTATGCAACCGTTTCTGCTTCAACGGGCACGATAAGACTGGCGTGATTGCCTTTTGGCCCCTGGTGTACATCGAACCGGACGGACTGCCCGGCTTTGAGCGTCCTGTAACCATCCATCTGAATGGTGGAATAGTGAGCGAAGATATCCTCGCCGCCGCCTTCGGGGCAAATGAAGCCAAACCCCTTGGCGTTGTTGAACCACTTAACAGTACCCATTTCCATGCTTCGACATCCTTCGTAAATCTTATAAATTAAGATGGAATGAACCGGTGGTGGAGTGGGGGCTGTTCAAAACCTCGCCAACTCACGCTTGTACAATTTAGAGAAACGGAAGAAGCCGTCAAGCGTTTGGCGCTGGAGTTGGGACAATAATCAACCAAAATTTGAGGCAGTTAACGCTATTGCAACAGTTTGTGACAGACATCGCGGATGACAGTAATAGATGATTGTTATCTAACATCTGAGGTAGATTCAAAGTGGTTATGCATAATGGGTAAGACCAACGATTGGCTGGATTTTGACCAGCTGGCGGAAGATAAAGTGCGCGACGCGCTAAAACCGCCATCTATGTATAAAGTTATGTTAATGAACGATGATTACACGCCAATGGAATTTGTTATTGACGTGCTACAAAAGTTCTTTTCTTATGATGTTGAACGTGCAACGCAACTGATGCTTACCGTTCATTATCGTGGCAAAGCGATCTGCGGCATCTTCACTGCCGAAGTCGCGGAAACCAAAGTAGCGATGGTGAACGACTATGCGAGGGAGAACGAGCATCCGTTGCTGTGTACGCTGGAAAAGGCCTGATAAGGCATAAAATTGGGGGAGGTGCCTATGCTCAATCAAGAACTGGAACTCAGTTTAAACATGGCTTTCGCCAGAGCGCGTGAGCACCGACATGAGTTTATGACCGTCGAGCACCTGCTGCTCGCACTGCTTAGCAACCCATCTGCCCGCGAAGCGCTGGAAGCCTGCTCCGTGGATCTGGTGGCGCTACGTCAGGAACTCGAAGCCTTCATCGAACAAACCACACCGGTGCTGCCAGCCAGTGAAGAAGAGCGCGACACGCAGCCGACGCTCAGCTTCCAGCGCGTGTTGCAGCGCGCGGTTTTCCACGTCCAGTCTTCCGGACGTAGCGAAGTGACTGGCGCCAATGTCCTGGTCGCCATCTTCAGCGAGCAGGAGTCCCAGGCGGCCTACCTGCTGCGCAAACACGAAGTCAGCCGGCTCGACGTGGTCAACTTCATCTCTCACGGAACGCGAAAAGACGAGCCTAACCAGGCATCGGATCCCAGCGGACAGATCAACAGCAATGAAGAGCAAGCAGGCGGGGAGGATCGTATGGAAAACTTCACCACCAACCTTAACCAGCTTGCTCGCGTTGGCGGTATCGACCCGCTGATTGGCCGCGACAAAGAGCTGGAGCGTGCCATCCAGGTGCTGTGCCGTCGACGCAAGAACAACCC
This sequence comes from Enterobacter cloacae complex sp. GF14B, assembly GCF_004136805.1. NCBI lineage: Bacteria > Pseudomonadati > Pseudomonadota > Gammaproteobacteria > Enterobacterales > Enterobacteriaceae > Enterobacter > Enterobacter cloacae complex sp. GF14B. Next base: position 11,142 of record NZ_QFRV01000046.1, on the reverse strand, counting down.
GCTGCTGGTGGGGGAATCTGGCGTGGGTAAAACCGCGATTGCCGAAGGGCTGGCCTGGCGCATTGTGCAGGGCGACGTGCCGGAAGTGATCGCTGACTGCACCATCTACTCGCTGGACATCGGCTCGCTGCTGGCGGGCACCAAATACCGTGGTGATTTTGAAAAACGCTTCAAAGCGCTGTTAAAACAGCTGGAGCAGGATACCAACAGCATCCTGTTTATCGATGAGATCCACACCATTATCGGCGCAGGTGCGGCCTCCGGTGGCCAGGTGGATGCGGCTAACCTGATTAAACCGCTGCTCTCCAGCGGCAAGATCCGCGTGATGGGCTCCACGACATACCAGGAGTTCAGCAACATCTTTGAGAAGGATCGTGCGCTGGCGCGTCGTTTCCAGAAAATCGACGTTACCGAGCCGTCGGTTGACGAAACGGTGCAGATCATCAACGGCCTGAAAACCAAGTACGAAGCACACCACGACGTGCGTTACACCGCGAAAGCGGTCCGTGCGGCGGTGGAGCTGGCGGTGAAATACATTAACGACCGTCATCTGCCAGATAAGGCGATTGACGTGATTGATGAGGCGGGTGCGCGTGCGCGCCTGATGCCAGCCAGCAAGCGTAAGAAAACCGTGAACGTGGCGGATATCGAGTCCGTGGTGGCCCGCATCGCGCGTATTCCTGAGAAGAGCGTTTCTCAGAGCGACCGTGATACGCTGCGCACCCTCGGCAATCGCCTGAAAATGCTGGTCTTTGGTCAGGATAAAGCCATTGAGGCTTTAACCGAAGCGATCAAGATGGCTCGTGCTGGCCTGGGGCATGACCACAAGCCGGTTGGTTCCTTCCTGTTTGCCGGTCCGACCGGTGTGGGTAAAACCGAGGTAACGGTTCAGCTCTCCAAAGCGCTGGGCATTGAGCTGCTGCGCTTTGATATGTCCGAGTATATGGAGCGTCATACCGTCAGCCGTTTGATTGGTGCGCCTCCGGGATACGTGGGCTTTGACCAGGGCGGCCTGCTCACTGACGCGGTGATCAAGCATCCGCACGCGGTCCTGCTGCTCGATGAAATCGAGAAAGCGCACCCGGACGTGTTCAACATCCTGTTGCAGGTGATGGACAACGGGACGCTGACCGATAACAACGGGCGCAAGGCCGATTTCCGCAACGTGGTGTTGGTGATGACCACCAACGCGGGCGTGCGGGAAACCGAGCGTAAATCCATCGGCCTGATCCACCAGGATAACAGCACCGATGCGATGGAAGAGATCAAGAAGATCTTCACGCCGGAGTTCCGTAACCGTCTGGACAACATTATCTGGTTCGATCACCTGTCTACCGAGGTGATCCATCAGGTGGTGGACAAGTTCATCGTCGAGTTGCAGGTTCAGCTGGATCAGAAAGGCGTGTCGCTGGAAGTGAGCCAGGAGGCCCGCAACTGGCTGGCTGAGAAAGGCTACGACCGTGCGATGGGTGCCCGTCCGATGGCGCGCGTGATTCAGGACAACCTGAAGAAGCCGCTGGCGAACGAGCTGCTGTTTGGCTCGCTGGTGGACGGCGGCCAGGTCACGGTAGGGCTGGATCAGGCGAAGAACGAACTGACGTACGATTTCCAGAGTGCGGCGAAGCACAAGCCGGAAGCGGCTCACTGATTTCTTACGTAGGTCTAAAAACCGGGCAAAAGCCCGGTTTTTTTATGCGTGCCAGGGTAAAAGCAAAACGACAACAGTGTTGTCGTTTTTAGTGTTTTCTCCCTCTCCCCGTGGGAGAGGGTTGGGGTGAGGGCAACAGACCGCAGAGGAATTTTGCGAGGCGCTTTCCAGATTCTTTCGAAGTCAGTTGCTGGATAAATTCACAGTAATAAAATGGCGGCGCACCTGCAAAATCAGGTGTCGGGATTGGCGTCCTGATTACACACATATGGAAAGATGTTGCTAACGCAACATCATTGGTTTCGTTCACTCTTTTTTTAGCTGCGGTATAATCCGTATCTTCTATTATGGTGGACTGAACCGGGGCTTCTTTTGAAGCGCCGATTTTCCATATGGTCGGTACGCCAAACCGGTTCAGTCTGCCACCCGAAGTTGGCGTTTCTGGTGGTAGTTTTCAGCTTTTAATATGGAAATTATGAATATGGAAAACCAGTCTATCTCCCAGCTCTATAGCGAACTCTCCCTCAACCCCGATCTCCCAACCCTTGCCGAGCGCTGCAAACTGCTCACCGAAATCCTCCTCGACTGCAAATCACTTCCGCAAACGCAGCCCGTTTGCCGTTGCCTCGGAGCCTACCTGGAAGAGGTGAAATCCGGCCTCACAGAGTCAATGCGTGATTTTCAGGTGGTGGAATTTGAGGAAGAAGCGGAACAACCGCGACAAAAGGAGTGGCTGCTGGAAGATACAGAAACAAAGTGTGATTACTGCCGGGCGTTGAATCATGTGCTGCTGGTGTCGCATTTTGACCGCGATATGCTGCCGCACCTGACGGGACTGCTGCATGACATTACCCACGCGATAGCTGAAGATTTAATCGTACCTATGAACCCGTGCATGACTATACATCTGCTGACACAGCCACACTAAGACCATAAATAAAAAAGGCCGGGAATATCCCGACCTTTTAAATATTCATCAGCCATTACAGGCGAAAACAATTAGCGACTACGGAAGACAATGCGGCCTTTGCTCAGGTCGTACGGGGTCAGTTCAACAGTCACTTTGTCGCCCGTCAAAATGCGGATATAGTTTTTGCGCATTTTACCGGAGATGTGCGCAGTTACCACGTGACCGTTTTCCAGTTCTACGCGAAACATGGTATTAGGCAACGTATCAAGTACGGTACCCTGCATTTCAATATTGTCTTCTTTGGCCATCTAATCCTCTGGGGTATCACTACCAAGTTTTGAACCGGCAAGATAATGCCGAAATTCCTCAATTAAGTAAAGAATTGCGCGTTTAAAACGCAGCAAAACAGTCTCAGCGTATTGCCCAAGCGTCACGGTACAACCGAACGGAAAGCGCATTCGTAAAGGGGAGACGACAGGATAAACGTCAGGACGTTATCTGAAGCGAGGGTCCCAAACGGCGGCGGGGCAACAGGCAGAAGCTACTCTGCGGCATAATTATAACACCCTCATAAAAAATATGCGGAAAACATTTAGGCATTGGGCATAAAGAGCGCTCTGGGAACCCAAAAATCGCGTGGAAGGGTCTCTTTTCGGCATTGTTGAAGGTGTTCGATATAGTGTCGGCGGGAGATTTCAACGGCGCCGAGCGAGGCGGTGTGCTCATTCAGCACCTGACAATCCATCAGCCGTCCGCCACGTCGGGCAAATTCCTCGCTAAACACCAGCAGCGCGGTTTTTGACGCATTCGTGGCACGGGAGAACATCGACTCACCGCAGAACAGCGTGCCCTGCGCCACGCCGTACATTCCGCCGATGAGGTTATCCTCTTTCCATACTTCAATAGAGTGCGCGTAGCCCAGCTCATGAAGCTGGTGGTAGGCGATAATGATATCGCGGGTTATCCAGGTGCCTTCATGACGATCTTCAGCGCAGCCTTCGATAACCTGGCCGAAGGCGTGATTGAGCGTGACGCGAAAGGGTGATTTTGCATGAAACCGCTTCATGCTGCGGCTCAGGTGAAACTGCCCAGGCCACAGCACGGCTCGCGGATCGGGAGACCACCATAAGATCGGGTCGCCAGGCGAAAACCACGGGAAGATGCCGCGCTGGTAAGCCATTAAGAGCCGTGCCGGGCTGAGATCGCCGCCCAGAGCCAGCAAGCCGTTAGGTTCACGCAGCGCCCCCTCCGGTGAAGGGAACGCAATATTATGGCGAGAAAGCTGCACCAGGCGCATGACAACAGAACTCCAGTACGCGAGAGAGGACGCTACAAATATAGTCTACAGGCGCTGTTTAAACTGGTAGTAGCGACCCTGTTTTGCCAGCAGCTCTGCGTGACTACCTTGCTCAATTATGTGTCCGTTGTCCATCACAATTATCTGATCGAAATTCACCAGCCCGCGCAGACGGTGCGTGACCATCAGTACGGTTTTACCTTTCATCACATTCGCCAGTAAATCAAGGATTTGACTCTCAGTCGTGGCATCCAGTCCTTCTGTCGGTTCATCCAGCAACATCAGCGGCGCATCGTGCAGCAGCGCACGCGCAATGGCCAGACGACGCAGTTCGCCGCCGGAAAGCTGTCGACCCCCTTCACCCAGCCAGCTGTTTAACCCGTCGTCCTCAAGCAGCTTGTGCAGCCCAACCTGCTCCAGCATTGCCCGCAGCGTATCGTCGGAGGCGTCTGGTGCCGCCAGAAGAAGATTATCGCGCAGCGTAGCGCTGAACAGATGCACCCGCTGGGGCACGACGCTGACCGTTTTACGTAAGGCCGCTTCGCTAAAACCAGACAGCGGAACGTCGTTAAACCGAATCTCGCCCTGCTGTGGGTCCCACGCGCGCGTGAGAAGTTGCAGAAGTGTCGATTTTCCACATCCCGTACGGCCAAGGATCGCAATGCGCTGGCCGGCATCAACAGAAAGGGTGATGTCTTCCAGCGCGTTTTGCGCCGGCTTGTCGTAGGCGAAAGTGACATTGCTGAGCGTCAGCGCGACCTGCTCCGGCACAGCGGTTTGACCCGCGCTGAACTTCACTTCCGGCTCCTGCTCGGCAATATCCGTAATGCGCAGCGCAGAGGCAATCACCTGGCCGAGATGCTGAAAGGCGCCCGTAACCGGGGCTAAGGCTTCAAAGGCTGCCAGGGCACAGAAAACAAACAGCGCAATTAGCGGGCCAGGCTGCGCGTTATCGCCCACGCCACCGGAGGCCATCCAGAGCATGGCGATTACGGCAATCCCACCAATTAACATCATCAGCGCCTGGGAGAAAGCGGTCAGTTCAGACTGGCGACGCTGGGCTTCATGCCAGTTCAGCTCCGTATTTTCCATGCGGGCGCGGTAGCGCTTGCTGGCGCCAAAAAGGGTGAGCTCGGCCTGTCCTTGCAACCAGGCGGTGAGCTGCTGGCGGTATTCCCCGCGCAGGCGCGTCAGGTTTTCCCCGGTGGTTTTACCTGCACGATAAAACAGGGGTGGCAGAATAATCAGCGTCATCAGCATGATGCCGCCGAGCGTCAGTGCGATGGGAACATCCAGGAAACTCAACCCCAGCGTGACCACGACAATCACCACAAACGCGCCCACCATGGGTGAAATGACGCGCAGATAGAGGTGATCCAGCGTATCCACATCTGCGACCACGCGGTTGAGTAATTCGCCCTGTCGAAAACGTGCCAGCCCGGCAGGGGAGAGGGGTAGCAGTTTGCTGAACGTATAAATACGCAGGTGTTGCAGCACGCGGAAGGTCGCGTCGTGGCTGACCAGACGCTCGAAGTAGCGCCCGGCAGTTCGCGTAATCGCCGTGCCGCGCACCCCGGCGGCAGGCAGCATGTAGTTAAAGCTGTACAGTCCGGCAAAGCCTGCGGCCGCAGACGCGGAGAGGAACCAGCCGGAAAGCGTAAGCAGGCCGATGCTGGCGAGCAGCGTGACGATCGCCAGCACGATCCCGAGCGTCAGCATCCATTTGTGGCGTTTATACAGTGCAAGATACGGAAGCAGGGCGCGCATCAGATATCCTCCTGACGGTTCGCCAGCAGGGTCGCAAACGGCCCCTGCGCGGCAACAAGCGCGGCGTAGTCGCCTTGCTCAACAATGTGTCCGTTTTCCATCACCCAGATCTGATCCCAGTCGGCAATACCTTCCAGCTGGTGAGTCACCATCAGGGTGGTTTGCTGGCGTGAGGCTGCGTTAAGCGCATCCATCACGCGCTGCTCGCTATGAGCGTCCAGGCTGGCGGCGGGTTCGTCCAGCAGCATTAGCGAAGAGGGGTTCAGCAGCGCACGGGCAACCGCGACGCGCTGTGCCTGGCCTACTGACAGCCCGGCAGACTGATCGCCAATGACGGTATCGATACCCTGCGCAAGCAGCGGCAGAAACTCGCTGACCCAGGCGCGGTCGAGGACCGATTGCAGCTCATCGTCACGCGCATCCGGGCGTGCCAGCAGCACATTCTCGCGAAGCGTCGGAGCTGGCAGCTGCGGGTTTTGCCCCACCCAGCTTAGCTGTTTACGCCAGGCATCAGGATCGAGCTCGCGCAGCTCCGTTTTGTTGATACGCAGCGATCCGGTGTACGCCATAAAACCTGAAAGCGCATTCAACAATGAGCTTTTACCTGAGCCGCTGGTACCCACCAGCACCACACGTTGCCCGGCAGGCAGGGTAAAGTTCAGCGGACCGGCCAGTACTTTGCCTTCAGGCGACAGAACAGAAAAATTCTGTGCTTCAATGGTCACCGGATCGTTCGTATTCAGCGTTACCTCACCACGCTCCGGATGCGCCAGCGGCGTTTCCATGAAGGTTTTCAGGCTGTCGGCAGCACCCACCGCCTGCGCTTTGGCATGGTAAAAGGTGCCGAGATCGCGAAGCGGCTGGAAAAATTCCGGGGCCAGGATCAGCGCCAGGAACCCAGCGGAAAGCGTAACCGCCGTACCGTAGTGACCAAAGTCCAGCGCGCCGAGGTAGGAGAAACCAAAGTAAACCGCCACCAGCGCAATCGACAGGGAGGTGAAAAATTCAAGTACGCCAGAAGAGAGAAAGGCCATGCGCAACACTTCCATGGTGCGCTGACGAAAATCCTGCGACGCCAGGCGAATGTTTTCGGTTTCCGCTTCACCACGACCAAAGATCCGCAGGGTTTCCATACCGCGCAGACGGTCCAGGAAATGACCGCTCAACCGACCCAGCGCCAGGAAGTTGCGGCGGTTAGCATCAGCCGCGCCCATGCCGACCATCGCCATAAACAGCGGGATCAGCGGGGCGGTCCCCAGCAGGATCAGCGCCGCCACCCAGTTAACCGGGAAGATGGCGATAACAATCATCAGAGGCACAAACACCGCCAGCGCCATCTGCGGAAGATAACGCGCGTAGTAATCGTGCATATCGTCGATTTGCTCAAGGATCAGCGTCGCCCAGCTACCGGCCGGCTTGCCCTGGATCCACGCAGGCCCGGCTTCTGAAAGCCGATCGAGCACCTTGCGGCGGATCTCATAGCGGATGTGCTGCCCGGCATGGAACCCAACCCGCTCGCGCAGCCAGACCACCCACGCACGCAGAACGAAAACCAGCGCCAGAACGATAAACGGCAACAGCAGCGCTTCGCGCGGGATGTTCTCCATGATCATATGGTTGAGAATGCGGGCCAGAAGCCATGCCTGGGCAACAATCAACAGACCGCTGATAAATCCCAGAACGCGGGAAATCATAAGCCAGCGGCGGGACAGAACGCTTTGCTGTTTCAGCCAGCGGGTTAACTCTTGTTGACGGGTTTTTTCCATTGCGTACTTTGCAGGTGACGTTATAAGAAATTAGACATCTGCATGTTACACGTGAGCAAAAATAAAGGCGACCAGTGGCCGCCTTTATTTACGTTTGTTACTGACTTGTAAAGATTATTTACCTTGTTCAGCCAGCCCGTCCAGGTAGCGTTCTGCGTCCAGCGCGGCCATACAACCGGTGCCCGCAGAGGTGATCGCCTGACGATAAATATGGTCCATCACGTCACCAGCTGCGAAGACACCCGGAACGCTGGTCTGGGTGGCGTTGCCGTGAATGCCAGACTGCACTTTAATGTAGCCGTTCTCCAGCTCCAGCTGGCCTTCAAAGATAGCCGTGTTCGGGCTGTGACCGATTGCCACAAACAGGCCTGCCACTTCCAGCGTTTCGACGTTATCGGTGTTCTGGGTATCACGGATACGCAGTCCCGCGACGCCCATCTGATCGCCAGTTACTTCTTCCAGCGTACGGTTGGTATGCAGCACAATGTTACCGCTCGCCACTTTGTCCATCAGGCGTTTGATCAGGATCTTCTCCGCCCGGAAGGTGTCGCGACGGTGGATCAGGTGTACTTCTGAGGCAATATTTGCCAGATACAGCGCTTCTTCCACAGCGGTGTTGCCGCCGCCGATCACCGCAACTTTCTGGTTGCGATAGAAGAAACCGTCGCAGGTCGCGCAGGCTGACACGCCGCGGCCTTTGAACGCTTCTTCAGACGGCAGACCGAGATAGCGGGCAGAGGCGCCGGTGGCGATGATCAGCGCATCGCAGGTGTATTCGCCGCTGTCACCCGTCAGGCGGAACGGACGGTTCTGCAAATCCACTTTATTGATGTGGTCGAACAGGATTTCGGTTTCGAATTTGGCGGCATGCTCGTGCATGCGCTCCATCAGCAGCGGCCCGGTCAGGTCGTTCGGGTCGCCCGGCCAGTTTTCCACTTCCGTGGTGGTGGTCAACTGACCGCCTTTTTCCATCCCGGTGATCAGTACCGGTTGCAGGTTAGCGCGTGCAGCATAGACCGCTGCGGTATAACCCGCAGGTCCAGATCCAAGGATTAGCAGCTTACTGTGTTTGGTCGTGCCCATGAGATCCCCATTGTTGTTGGCAGGCAATGGGCTGGATTGTAGGGAATTTGTTGCCGTAAAAAAAGAGCAGGGCAGTTTTGCTTCCGATATATGCAATAGACGCGCCCTATGGGTCAGAGGCGGTCACATCACGTCTGCTACTGAAAACAGCGCGTTTATAAGGCAATAAAATGAGGATTAATACCCCTCCGTAATGAATATCCGGCATCTTGTACTAAAAATCGATGTTTTGCTTTGACAATCCCCTGCGCTTTTGCGAAAACATTCAAGGAAGAAAAAAAGACGCACGAACTGCATGCCGCATAGACATGCACGGAAATGCCATTTTTACCGGGTCAGTGAAATCTACGCATGGTGTGGACAGACGCCATACGTGATGTCTGTGACTGCTTTCGGGCAACGGTCTTCTTACCGCAGAACCCGAATCCACATCGCGTCTAATACATAACCAGGCGATGTGATGAATAACGGGTACAGGCTCTGAACAGTGATGTGCACAGGGTCCAGGCAGGAGTAGGGAAGGAATACAGAGAGACAATAATAATGGTAGATAGCAAGAAGCGCCCTGGCAAAGATCTCGACCGTATCGATCGTAACATTCTTAATGAATTGCAAAAGGATGGGCGTATTTCCAACGTCGAGCTTTCAAAACGTGTGGGACTTTCCCCGACGCCGTGCCTTGAGCGTGTGCGTCGACTGGAAAGACAGGGTTTTATCCAGGGCTATACGGCTCTGCTGAACCCGCATTATCTGGATGCCTCACTTCTGGTATTTGTTGAGATTACTCTGAATCGTGGTGCACCGGATGTGTTTGAGCAATTTAACGCCGCTGTACAAAAACTTGAAGAAATTCAAGAGTGTCATCTGGTCTCCGGTGATTTCGACTACCTGTTGAAAACCCGTGTGCCCGATATGTCCGCCTACCGTAAGCTGCTGGGTGAAACCCTGCTGCGTCTGCCAGGCGTGAACGACACCCGTACTTATGTGGTGATGGAAGAGGTCAAACAGAGCAATCGTCTGGTTATTAAGACGCGCTAACACGGAACAGGTGCAAAATCAGTGTAGTTTGATTACACTCCTGTTAATCCATACAGCAACAGTGCCGGGGAGTCCCGGCGCTGTTGTCCGTTTTAGCACACAGGCAGGACATGCCTGATACCTGGAGAGCCTTTCTTGAGCCAGGAATACACTGAAGACAAAGAAGTCACATTATCTAAGCTAAGCAGCGGACGTCGTCTCCTTGAGGCGTTACTGATTGTTATTGCCCTTTTTGCCGTCTGGCTGATGGCTGCCTTACTCAGTTTCAACCCCTCAGATCCCAGCTGGTCGCAAACCGCATGGCATGAGCCTATCCATAATTTGGGTGGCGTTCCCGGTGCCTGGCTTGCGGACACGCTCTTCTTCATTTTCGGTGTGATGGCCTATACCCTTCCTGTCATCATTATTGGCGGATGCTGGTTTGCCTGGCGTCATCGACAGAACGACGGCTACATCGATTATTTTGCCGTTTCGCTGCGCCTGATTGGCGCCCTGGCGCTGATCCTCACCTCCTGCGGACTGGCGGCGATCAATGCCGATGACATCTGGTATTTCGCCTCCGGCGGTGTGATTGGCAGCCTGTTGAGCTCCGCGCTGCAACCGATGCTTCACAGCAGCGGCGGCACGCTGGCGCTGCTCTGCATCTGGGCGGCGGGCCTGACGCTGTTTACCGGCTGGTCCTGGGTGAGCATTGCCGAAAAAATCGGCAGCTTTATTCTGACTCTGCTGACGTTTGCCAGCAATCGTACCCGTCGTGATGATACGTGGGTCGATGAAGACGAATATGAAGATGAATACGAAGAGGAAGACGAGGCACCTGTGCAGCGTCGTGAATCCCGCCGTGCCCGTATTCTGCGCGGTGCTCTGGCACGCCGCCAGCGCGTTGCTGAAAAATTCGCTAACCCGTTAGGCCGTAAAACGGATGCCGCGCTTTTCTCCGGCAAACGTATGGATGAAGACGAGCAGATTGAGTATCGCGGTGCGGCCGTCGATCCTGATGATGTGTTGTTCTCTGGTCATCGAGCTACGCCGGGTGAGTATGACGAATACGATCCGCTGTTGCATGGTCATTCCGTGACTGAACCGGTAGCCGCTGCTGCCGCCGCAACGACGGCTGCGCAGGCCCATGTTGCGCCTGTTGAAGCCGTGATGCCGTCCTCGCCTGTTCCGGCACCGGAGTCCGCGATCCAGCAACCGCAGGTGGACTGGCAGACTGCGCCAGGCGTCCATACGCCTGAACCGACCATTGCGCCGGAGCCTGAAAGCTATATTCCTGTGCAGCAGGAACAGTGTCAGCAATCGTATCAGCCGTCTGAGCCTGCCAGCGAGCCGCAACAGCCGTATCAGGCTTATACGCCCGAACCCGCTGTGCCTGAACAGCCATATGTTGCGCCGGTGTCTGAACCCGAAGTGGTGGAGGAAGCGAAGCCATCACGTCCGCCATTGTACTATTTTGAAGAAGTGGAAGAGCGCCGTGCCCGTGAGCGCGAGCAGCTTGCCGCCTGGTATCAGCCCGTGCCTGAGCCGGTGCAGGAGCCTGTTGTAAAAGCGCCTTCTGCGAGCGTTGCACCTGTAGACCCAGCGCCAGCCGTTGCGTCAGGAGCAGAAACCGTGAAGCAGGCAACGGCAGCCG
>NZ_QFRV01000045.1:0-38937 GCF_004136805.1 Enterobacter cloacae complex sp. GF14B | reverse complement strand
CAGCAACAACCAGGATCGCGCCGTCCATCTGCGCAGCACCGGTGATCATGTTTTTAACATAGTCGGCGTGGCCTGGGCAGTCTACGTGTGCGTAGTGGCGAGTCGGGGTGTCATACTCAACGTGAGAAGTGTTGATGGTGATACCACGAGCTTTTTCTTCTGGTGCGTTATCGATCTGGTCGAAAGCACGAGCAGCACCGCCGTAGGTTTTAGCCAGTACGGTAGTGATTGCAGCGGTCAGCGTTGTTTTACCATGGTCAACGTGGCCGATAGTACCGACGTTAACGTGCGGTTTTGTACGTTCAAACTTTTCTTTAGACATCGATTGTCCCTCTAAGACACGGATAAATCGGTGATATCACCACATCAACCAGGCGAAAATGCCTGAACTGTTGAATACATTTACATTGAAACAGAGAGAAAGGGAGGGAGAAGTGAAGTGGTGCTGATACCCAGAGTCGAACTGGGGACCTCACCCTTACCAAGGGTGCGCTCTACCAACTGAGCCATATCAGCACGTATTGGAGCGGGCAGCGGGAATCGAACCCGCATCATCAGCTTGGAAGGCTGAGGTAATAGCCATTATACGATGCCCGCATCCTGAAACTCGGCTACCCAGTTCTTTCTGTAACAAAAAAAGAGATTTCTCTCTTTTCTGTTCGAGCTGGTCAATTTTTCCAACCAGCTCCGGCGGCGTTGACGCTGCCAGAAAGTGGTGGTGGGGGAAGGATTCGAACCTTCGAAGTCTGTGACGGCAGATTTACAGTCTGCTCCCTTTGGCCGCTCGGGAACCCCACCGGACTTGATGGTGCCGACTACCGGAATCGAACTGGTGACCTACTGATTACAAGTCAGTTGCTCTACCTACTGAGCTAAGTCGGCATCAAGTAGCGCGCATTCTATGGAGACCTGCGCAGTCATGCAACTAAAAAATTGCATAAAACGTTCTTTCGCTCACATTTTATTCGAAACCAGGGCTAACCGCTGTAAATTCATCCGCTCACGGTTAAAAATTCAACATGAACGCCTGATTTCGGCACGCTATAGCCCCACGTGATACCTGCCCGGTTAAGCATCGCTTTCCCATATTTTTTCTTATTATTCCTCTCATCTGGTGTTAACCTCCTGCCCATTGTCCAAAATTAACTATGTGATGAGCCCGCACCCGCCGTTTCGTGATGGTTCACAGAAGCATGCTTATGAGCAAAAAAGAGCAAACGTTAATGACGCCCTATCTTCAGTTTAACCGTAGCCAGTGGGCAGCCCTGCGTGACTCCGTCCCTATGACACTGACGGAAGGTGAAATCGCACGGCTAAAAGGGATAAACGAAGATCTCTCCCTGGAAGAGGTGGCAGAAATCTATCTCCCCCTCTCTCGCTTGCTTAACTTCTATATCAGCTCCAATTTGCGTCGTCAGGCCGTCCTGGAACAGTTCCTCGGCACGAACGGTCAACGTATTCCTTATATCATCAGTATTGCGGGCAGCGTGGCAGTGGGTAAAAGTACCACCGCGCGCGTGCTTCAGGCGCTGCTGAGCCGCTGGCCGGAACACCGCAGCGTGGAGCTGATCACCACAGACGGCTTCCTGCATCCCAACGAGGTGTTGAAAGAACGCGGCCTGATGAAAAAGAAGGGCTTCCCGCTCTCTTATGATATGCACCGCCTGGTAAAGTTTGTTTCAGATCTAAAATCGGGCGTACCTCACGTTACCGCGCCGGTTTACTCACATCTGATCTACGACCGCATCCCGGATGGCGACAAAACGGTTGTGCAGCCCGACATCCTGATTCTGGAAGGCTTAAACGTCCTGCAAAGCGGGATGGATTACCCTCACGATCCGCATCATGTGTTTGTCTCTGACTTTGTCGATTTCTCAATCTATGTCGATGCGCCGGAAGATTTGCTGCAACGCTGGTATATCAACCGCTTCCTGAAGTTCCGCGAAGGGGCGTTCACCGACCCGGATTCCTACTTCCACAACTACGCCCAGCTCTCTGAAGAAGAGGCTATCAGCGTGGCGACCGGGCTGTGGAATGAGATCAACTACGTCAACCTCAAAGAGAACATCCTGCCGACGCGCGAACGCGCAAGCCTGATCCTCACCAAGAGTGAGAAACACGCCGTCGACCAGATTCGTTTACGGAAGTAGACCTCAGACGTAAAAAAACCGGCTTATCGCCGGTTTTTTTATTTATGCATGCGGCTTTTCGCCGTTTTCATCCTGATCGACCGCGAAGCAGGCCACCAGCTGTCCACCATAATCCTTTAGCTGTGGCTGCAACTGCGTACACGGACCGAAGCGGCGACGGCAGCGGGCGTTAAACGCACATCCCGGCGGCGGGTTAAGCGGGCTTGGCAACTCACCGGTCAGCTTAATGCGCTCCCGGCGGTCATCCGGGTTCAGCCGCGGCGTCGCAGACAGCAGTGCCTGGGTATACGGATGACGCGGGTTAGTAAAGATCTGATCTTTCGTCCCCTTCTCCACGCAGCGTCCCAAATACATCACCATCACCTCATCGGCAATGTGCTCGACCACGGACAGGTCATGGGAGATGAAGACGTACGACAGTCCCAGATCCTGCTGTAAATCCATCATCAGGTTAAGCACCTGCGCGCGAACGGACACGTCAAGCGCTGAGACCGGCTCATCGGCAATCACCACGTCCGGGTCAAGCATCAGCCCACGAGCGATGGCAATACGCTGACGCTGACCACCAGAGAACATATGCGGGTAGCGATCGTAATGCTCGGTTTTAAGCCCCACCTTCGCCATCATCGCCAGCGCTTTTTCACGACGCTGCTCTTTGCTCAGATTGCTGTTAATCAGCAGCGGTTCTTCCAGAATCTGTCCCACTTTTTTACGCGGGTTTAAAGAACCGTACGGGTTCTGGAACACAATCTGGATTTTCTGGCGACGCAGCTTCTGTGCCTGCGGATCGTGCTTGAGCAGATCCTGGCCCTGATAGTAAAGCTCGCCGCCGGTTGGCGTTTCAATCATCGTCAGCAGACGGCCCAGCGTGGATTTCCCACAGCCCGACTCCCCGACGACCGCCAGCGTTTTACCGCGTTCAAGGCTGAAGGAGACGCCGTCCAGCGCTTTTACCAGGCGCTCAGGGGCAAAAATCCCCTTCTTCACCGGGTAATGTTTTTTCAGGTCGATAGCCTGCAACAGCGGCTGTTGCGTGGTGGCCTCGTGCGTACTCATAGTGTTGGCCTCCCGGCATCATCGAGTGGGTAGTGGCATTTTGACTGCCGACCATCGGCCAGCAGATTCAGCTCTGGCTCCTCGGCGCGGCATTTATCCGTCGCATACGGGCAGCGCGGATTCAGCAGGCAGCCCTGCGGACGGTCATATTTACCCGGAACCACACCCGGCAGTGACGCCAGACGCGCTTTGTCCTGGGCAAACTCCGGCAGCGCACGCAGCAACGCCTGCGTATACGGATGACGCGGCGCGCGGAAGATATCGTGCGAACTTCCGGTCTCCACCACCTGACCCGCGTACATCACGATGATTTTGTGCGCCGCTTCCGCCACCAGCGCCAGATCGTGCGTAATCAGCACCAGCGCCATGTTCTCTTTCTGCTGCAGCTCCAGTAGCAGCTCGATGATCTGTGCCTGGATGGTCACGTCAAGCGCCGTCGTCGGTTCATCCGCAATCAGCAGCTTTGGCCGACAGGCAATCGCCATGGCGATCATCACGCGCTGGCTCATCCCGCCTGAAAGCTGGTGCGGGTAAACGTCCAGACGCGATGCTGGGTCAGGTATCCCCACCTGGTTCAGCAGATCGATAGCACGCTGGCGACGGGTTTTCTTATTCCCACCCTGATGCACCTTAATCGCTTCCATAATCTGGAAACCCACGGTGTAGCATGGGTTCAGGCTGGTCATGGGGTCCTGGAAGATCATCGCCACTTCCGCGCCCACCAGCTGGCGGCGCTGTTTTTCGGAAATACGCTTCAGATCCTGACCGTTGAACTCCAGATTTTCCGCCATCACGCGGCCGGGGTAGTCAATCAGCCCCATAATCGCCAGCGAACTCACTGACTTACCGGAGCCCGACTCTCCTACAATCCCGACCACTTCGCCCTGATTAACGCTGTAGCTGATACGGTCCACGGCGCGAAACGGTGTGCCTTCGTCGCCAAAGTGCACGGATAATTTATTTACATTTAATAACGCCATCTCGTGCCTCTTACTGCTTCAGTTTGGGATCAAGTGCATCACGCAGACCATCACCCATCAGGTTAAATGCCAGCACCGTCAGCAGAATCGCCAGACCCGGGAAGGTGACGACCCACCAGGCGCTTTGCGCGAACTGCAACACGTCGGAGAGCATGGTGCCCCACTCCGGTGTTGGCGGCTGCGCACCCATGCCAAGGAAGCCAAGAGCGGCCATATCAAGAATGGCGTTAGAGAAACCGAGCGACGCCTGAACAATCAGCGGCGCAAGGCAGTTTGGGAAGATATTGATAAACATCTGACGCATCGCACCGGCACCCGCCACGCGAGAGGCGGTAACGTAGTCGCGGTTCACTTCCACCAGCACCGCCGCACGGGTCAGACGCACATAGTGCGGTAGCGCAACAAACGTCAGCGCAAGCGCGGCGTTACCAATCGACGGACCGAAGATCGCCACCAGCACCAGCGCCAGCAGCAGGCTTGGCAATGCCAGCATAATGTCGACGACGCGCATGATGATGTTATCAACAATGCCGCCGAAGTAGCCTGCCACCAGGCCGAGTACGATCCCCATGATCAGCGACAGTACGACAACGAGGCAGCCAACCAGCAGCGACAGGCGTGCGCCGTACATCAGGCGCGAAAGCACATCGCGACCCACGTCGTCGGTGCCCAGCAGGTGCGCCAGGCTTCCGCCGTCCTGCCATGCAGGAGGTGCCAGCAGCGCATCGCGGAACTGATCAGCCGGGTTATACGGCGCAAGGACGTTCGCAAACACCGCAATCAGGATCATGATGGAAACATACACCAGCCCGACGACCGCGCCTTTGTTGCGCTTGAAGTAGTGCCAGAATTCCTGCATCGGCGTCATTGGCACCGGTGCGGTGACCACTTTATTTTGAGTAACTTGTGACATGATGGCCCCTTACTTCTTATGACGAATACGCGGGTTCACCACGCCGTACAGCAAATCGACCAGCAGGTTGACGAGAATAATCATCGTCGCGACCAGCAGTACACCGCCCTGCACAACCGGATAGTCACGGCGTTGCAGCGCATCAATCAGCCAGCGTCCAAGACCCGGCCAGGAGAAGATGGTTTCGGTCAGGATCGCCCCCGCCAGCAGCGTACCGACCTGCAAACCGATAACGGTTACCACCGGCAGCATAGCGTTTCGCAGGGCATGAATGATGATGACGCGCATACGGGTCAGGCCTTTAGCGCGGGCAGTACGAATATAATCCTCGCCCAGCACTTCCAGCATGGAGGAACGGGTCATACGCACGATCACCGCCAGAGGGATGGTGCCCAGCACCATTGCAGGCAGGATCATGTGCGCAACCGCATCAATGAAGTTGCCCTCTTCGCCCCAGATCGCCGTATCAATCAGCATAAAGCCGGTTAACGGATTGGTGTCGTCAAGGAAAACCATATCGCTGACGCGTCCGGAGACCGGCGTCAGGTTCCACTGCACCGAGACCAGCATGATCAGCATCATGCCCCACCAGAAGATAGGCATGGAGTAGCCGGTCAGTGCCAGGCCAACAGCGGTGTGGTCAAAAATAGAGCCACGTTTAACGGCAGCCAGTACGCCAACGGGGATCCCTACCGCGGTCGCGAAGATCATGGCGCAGATACCGAGTTCCAGCGTCGCTTTAAAGCGAGGTACGAACTCGTCCCACACCGGAAGACGGCTTTTCAGTGAAATCCCTAAATCGCCGTGCAACACGCCCCAGATATAGTGGAGATACTGCTGCCACATCGGCTTATCAAGGCCGAGTTCAGCCAGCAGTTGCGCATGACGTTCAGGGGAGATACCACGCTCGCCCGCCATAATCATCACCGGATCACCCGGGATCATATGGACGAAGGCAAAAGTGAGAAGGGTGATACCGATAAACGTCGGGATAACCAGTCCCAGACGTCGGAGGATGAACTGCAACATAACCCGGATTCTCTCTGATGACGCACACTCAGTGGCGTGACGTCTGTATTGCTCACAAATGTAAATTCCCTCTCCCTGTAGGAGAGGGTTAGGGTGAGGGGGTGCATGCACGCCCCTCACCCCTGCCCTCTCCAGGAGGGAGAGGGAGAACACCCTACTTATTATTCAACAGACACGTTTTCGAAGTGGTGTTTGCCCAGTGGATCGACCACGTAGCCCTTCACTTCTTTACGCACTGGCTCGTACACGGTGGAGTGAGCAACAATCAGCGCCGGAGCCTGATCGTGCATGACAACCTGCGCTTGCTTATACAGTTCGATACGTTTGTTGTGATCGTCGGTCGCACGCGCCGGCTGGATCAGATCTTCAAACGGCTTGTAGCACCAGCGAGAATAGTTAGAACCGTCTTTCGCTGCCGCACAGCTGAACAGGGTCGCGAAGAAGTTGTCCGGATCCCCGTTGTCACCGGTCCAGCCCATCATGACCGCCTGGTGTTCACCCGCTTTGGCGCGCTTCAGGTACTCGCCCCACTCGTAGGTCACAATCTTGGCCTGTACGCCAATCTTCGCCCAGTCAGCCTGAACCATTTCCGCCATACGGCGTGCGTTCGGGTTGTAAGGACGCTGTACCGGCATCGCCCACAGCTCAACGGTAAAGCCTTTGTCCTGGCCCGCTTCTTTCAGCAGCGCTTTCGCTTTCTCAGGATCGTAGGTGTAGTCCTTAATGTCGTCGTTATAGCCCCACATGGTTGGTGGGATCAGGTTCTTGGCCGCAACGCCTGCGCCCTGGTAAACGGCTTTGATGATCGCTTCTTTGTTCACCGCGTAGGTCAGCGCCTGACGCACTTTCACGTCATCGAACGGTTTCTTCTCGGTGTTGAAGGAGAGATAACCCACGTTCAGGCCCGCCTGCTCCAGCAGGTTGATATTTTTGTCCTGCTTCATGCGCGCGATGTCAGCCGGGTTTGGATACGGCATCACCTGACATTCGTTTTTCTGCAATTTTGCGTAACGCACGGATGCGTCAGGCGTGATGGAGAAGACCAGACGGTCGATCTGCGGCTTGGTGCCCCAGTAGCCCGGGAAGGCTTTATACAGAATACGGGAATCTTTCTGGTACTGAAGCAGCTGGAACGGGCCGGTACCGATTGGGTTCAGGTCCACTTTTTCCGGAGTGCCGGCTTTCAGCATGTTGTCCGCATACTCTTTAGAGAGAATAGAGGCGAAGTCCATCGCCAGGTCAGCCAGGAATGGCGCTTCCGGACGCGTCAGCACAAACTGGACGGTTTTATCGTCCACTTTTTTCACTTCAGCGATCAGGTCTGGCAGACCCATCCCTTCGAAGTATTCATAGCTGCCGCCAGACACTTTATGGTACGGGTTCTGGGCATTTTTCTGACGGTCGAAGGAGAACACAACGTCGTCGGCGTTAAAGTCGCGCGTAGGTTTAAATTCTTTGCTGTCCTGCCACTTCACGCCCTGACGCAGGTGGAAGGTATAGGTTTTACCGTCTTCGCTGATATCCCACTTTTCAGCCAGGCCAGGAATCACTTCCGTGGTGCCGGTTTTAAATTCAACCAGACGGTTATAGATCGGTACAGAACTTGCGTCGTAAGTCGTACCAGAGGTAAAGAGCTGTGGGTTAAAGCCTTCCGGAGAGCCTTCAGAACAGTAAACCAGGGTTTTTGCCTGTACGCTTGCTGCAACGGTCATGGCCACCAGGCTCAGACCAAGCTTCAGCATCCCTGACTTCTTCAAGGAAATACTCATTATTGTGCTCCAATGTGATGTTTTGCTTTGTTGTGTTACGCCGCCTGACCTTTATTTATTTTTTACCCGGTCCGGTCGGTGATGCCCGAAGGCGTTAAAAGGGATAGAGAATCCTTTCAGAAGAGCGTTTGAGTTGCAGCGCAGATCCTCCCTGAAATGCCCCTCGTGCCCTACAATCTGTCAACAGAATGTGAAAACGTCAATACAGGTGGCGGGGATTTACGTGGAGTGTGAGAAACCGCAAACAAAGATTAAAAAAACCCTGACCGTGAGTTTTCAGCAGAGAAATTTATGCTACTCGCCATGATGCAGCACAATTATCTTCATATTTCGCAACACTCAGTGATTAAGTTTTATTCAGAATGGGTAAATTTTCTTACGGGATGGTGATTATCTGAGCACTAAATACCGCGAACGTTAAAACGCACAGCGAAAAATGCTGAGGTTATCCATAAGCAACGCGAAAAAAGATCAAACTATATATAAAAAAATACAATGGATTATGTCACAAAACCGCAAGCAGGCAGGGGGAAGCAGGGCTAAGGGGTATTTTGAGGACTCGTGCGGGGTAACGCGTTAATGCAAAAAGGGCTAACCTTGCGGTTAGCCCTTTTTAGAATGTGGTCGGCGAGAGAGGATTCGAACCTCCGACCCACTGGTCCCAAACCAGTTGCGCTACCAAGCTGCGCTACTCGCCGAATGCGGAGCGCATCTTACTGCTGAGGTGCGCCCCCGTCAATCCCTTATTTTCAAAAAGCCATTCAACTGGCGATATTCTCGCCAGACCAGCTACTGCGCGGCTTTTGTGGTGTTATCAGGGAGTTTACACCAGTTGTTGTTTTCGTTAATCCCACCGTTCGGTGAGGTATAGCCGAGACAGCCCATAATGGTGTCGTAAAGCTCAACGTGACGGCGCGGTACCTTGATCTCTGCCTGCTGTTTCAGATGGGCAAACATTTTGGCTTTGTCCGGATTTTCCAGGTACTTATCCGACATCCACATGATCATCGGCACGCGGAACTGCTCAGGCGGAGCCAGCTTACGCGGCGTACCGTGTAAATGCTCTTTCTCGTTGATGGACTCGCCGTGGTCGGCCGCGTAGATCACAATCGCTTTCTTATCGCGAAGCTGGTCGATCACCCGACTGAGGAAGGTATCCACATACAGAATCGAGTTATCATAGGCATTGATCAGCTCCTGCTTGCTACAGTTCTTGTTAATGCCGACGCACTCAGGCGTCCATTTGGCGAAATCGCGCGTGTAACGCTGATAGTAGCTGTAGTGTGACCCTTTGGTATGCAGAACAATAAGATGCTTACCCTGCGGATGGTTTTTCAGTGACTGTTCCATCTCAGAGAGCAGCAGCATGTCATCAACGTTCTTTCCGCGGTTACGCGGCTCGGCGCCAATCTGCTCGCGGTAGGCGATGTTATCCGCCATGGTGTTGGTGTAGAACCACATCTCACTTTGCATGGCGAACAGATCGGAGCTAAATCCAAGCTGCTTCAGAACAGCAAAAACGTTTTGCTCTTTGAGAGTGCGCTGAGGATTATCACTCGCACCGCCCTCACGAACAAACATACAGCGCAACGAGAGCTTCGTGGCGGTATCGCAGGAGTAGCCGCGGTAAGCTACAAGATTCTTTTCCTGCGCCAGTTTCGGGGTGGTATCGCGGTCATAACCGAGGATACCCATATGATCCCAGCGCGTCGTTTCGCCGATAACGAAGACCACGTAAGTATCATCCAGCCCGTCAGCCGGAGCCTGGTAGGTGAACTTTTTGGTTGGGTTAATCAGCGATTTCACATCGCTGGATTCGTCCGCCTGAGCCCAGGCATAAAGACCTAACGCCGACAGCCAGTTAGACGGCAGATACGAGTTAGCCACCACGCCGCCGTAGCTTGGCATATCCACGCCTGTCGCTTTTTCGATCCTTTTTTGCTGTTTTTCCATCAGGCGAATAGGCGCCCACACCAGCAGACCCGCCAGAAGAACGACGGCGACGTTGCGGATGCGCTGTCCCCGGGTACGCAGCTGGCGTAACAGGGTGTAGCGGCAGGTGTTACTCCAGATAAAGAAGAGCGGGATCAGGCAGGTCAGAATCGTCCACAGGATGAACCCTTGACCCACCACCTCTTTCGAGAGGTCGATGTCCGTGGTCATCACCGAGGCCACAATACCGTAGCCAATGACCACATTCATGAATGTCATGTAATAGCTTGCGGCGGCGGAGATAATCACCACCAGCGAGGCCAGAACCTGCCATGTACGTCTGCCAAAAAGCGAGAGCAGACGTAGCAGGAAGAAGGTCGCCAGAATTGAGCCAAACACTTCAATCGCGGCAAAAATTCCATTTCTTACAGTGAGGTGTTCGAAATAACCTTCCACTCGTCTGAACAGCACCGCGCCATTCAGAAACAAACCGATATAGACAGCCAGCATCAGACACAATCTTTGCTGGGTAAGAGACCTAATATATTTCATGCAAACAACCCTGGGGGAAGGGGTATAAAGACCCGCCGAATCTCAGTGAGAAAGCTGACAGAGTAAGTAGATGCGAGAGAAACCGTTATCAGAAACGTCTACAAGCGCGATAAGTAGACCACAGCAGGAAAGAAAAGTGGCAGCAGAGAATGTGAATCGATGAAGATTTTTACAAAATAGCAAGTCCGGAAGCGATTTAGAAATAAATAAAAGAGGCCCTGCGGCCCCTTTTTATCGAATCATGCATGCGCTTCTTTATATACCTCGCGCTGCGGCTGACGAATCGTGGTGGACAGCGCCAGCGAAATAATCAGCAAGGCAAATATCACGCAGAATGTCACGTAGAAGCCACCAAACAGCGAGGCAATCAGTGAACCGCAAATACTGCCGATACCGAAGCCGAGATAAATCACGCCGTAGTTTTTCGCCAGGTTGTTCAGGCCGAAGAACTCGCTCACCAGCGACGGGAAGACGGTAATAGTGCCGCCAAAGTTAAAGGCTACGCAGGCTATCGCCGCAAAGAATGTCGCCTCGTTCAGCGGAGCGAACAGCAGTGCTGCCATACCCACCAGGGAGATCACCTGCCCCAGCGTAATCACGCGGATCCGGGCGATTTTGTCAGACAAGATACCCAGTACCAGACGACCCGAGAGGTTAGCGATGGAGATGACCGTTACGGCGTTCGCCGCCGTCGCCGCGTCCAGTTTTACCATTCCCTGCGCGATATCTTTCGCCACACCGATGACATACAGACCGCTCATGCAGGCCGTCAGGAACATCACCGCCAGCATCCAGTACTGCGGCTTACGCATGGACTGAGCGAGGGTGAAATCGTTCTCCACCACGCCGTTAACGGTTTTCACTTCCTGCTGCGGCGCATCTTTCATCAGCGTGGCGCCGAAGAGGATCATTACCAGCACAATCACGCCCCAGATCATAAAGGTTTTCTCAAGCCCAACCGAGGCCAGCAGATGCGCATCGATGAATTTGAAGCCGAGGCTGCCCAGGCCATATGAACCAATGGCAAATGCGGAGATAAGCCCTTTACGCTCCGGGAACCACTTCACGCAGTTAGACAGCGTCAGCAGATAACCTGCGCCGTCCGCCAGCCCCACCAGCACCCCGGCGCTCAGCCACAGCATCATCAGGTTGTTAGAATATGCCGTCAGGAAGAATCCCAAGCCCAGCAAGATCCCGGATGCCATGGTTACACGCTTCACGCCGAAACGTTCCTGAAGTTTGCCCGCCACGGAAGAGGAAATTGCTAACCCAAGACTCAGCAAGCCGAAGGAGAATGCCACCTGGCTTATCGGCGCGCCGAGCTTATCGGACAGGGCGCTGTTAAACAGGCTCCAGGTATAGACCGATCCCAGTGCGAACTGGGTAACGATGGTGCCGAATAGCGTCAGCCAACGCGTGCGGTTATAAGTTGATGTGTTCATGGCAGTGTCCTGCAAGATAAATTATGGAAATTCGCTGAGGACAACGATAAACAAAACCTTTATAGCG
The DNA here is from genome assembly GCF_004136805.1 of Enterobacter cloacae complex sp. GF14B. Classification (NCBI taxonomy): domain Bacteria; kingdom Pseudomonadati; phylum Pseudomonadota; class Gammaproteobacteria; order Enterobacterales; family Enterobacteriaceae; genus Enterobacter; species Enterobacter cloacae complex sp. GF14B. The sequence continues at coordinate 27,047 of NZ_QFRV01000045.1, read as the reverse complement.
TTGGGGAAAAACGGAATGAAATGCAGGAGAGAAGGAATGAAATGCCTGGGATCTGGAATGAATGACCTTGCCGGGGAATGAAGCGCTGTTCTGTTAGTGGGCACTATCGCTCCAGACCCCGTCATAATTGTATTAAATATGTTATCGTATCGTTTAAAAAAATAACAACCCTTAAAATTTGGCGCTCAATCCCAGCGTATATAAATATTCTTCTTCAGTTTGCTGGTTATAGCTGATCTTCGCCCAGGGGTGTAAATCACCATACTGCGTATCAACACGCCAACCCAATGAGTTCACGCTGGCATGCCAGAGGGGATCGGTAAGCGACTGCGTGGTGGTTGTATCCTCAAACGCATTCACCGTTACAGGGGGGGCGCCATCAGTGCGCCACGCCATGACGGGCCCGGTGGTGAAATGTCCCGCCACGGGAAAATTCCAGCCAACGCTCAGAACGGTTTCCGCATCCGAACCGGAGGGATCGTTCAGGGTAAACCCCGTAGCATTCTGCGTGCGGTTAATACGCTCCGCGAGAATATCTTCATAACGAGGTTGGTGATCGGCGTCCCATGTATAACGTTCCGTCGTATTACTTTGTGCATCTGAAACGATATATTCCTGTTGCCACGCAAAAGCGGTGTGACAAAAAAGCAGGCAGACTGAAACACCCACCAGGCCAGAAGCAGCATGGCGACCACTGATTTTTTTTATCATCATCAAAGCGACTCCAGAAAGAGCCGAGTTCGGCGATATATGTCATTGTTCGAAGAGGTATTAGGGCGTATAGCCCTGTATTAACTATTGTCTCTTTAGCAGACACGTCAAGCCGGGCAGATTGAAATTTTTGCGTTTACCGTATCAGGAAGGGAGATGACCTATGCAACGTTGCGGCTGGGTAAGCCAGGATCAGCTTTATATCGATTATCACGACAAGGAATGGGGCGTACCGGAAACCGACGGTAAAAAACTATTTGAAATGATTTGCCTTGAAGGCCAGCAGGCCGGGCTGTCGTGGATCACCGTTCTGAAAAAGCGTGAGAACTATCGCAAAGCCTTCCACCAGTTCGATCCGGCTGCGGTTGCCGCCATGACCGACGACGACGTACAAAAGCTGGTTCTGGATACCGGTATCATCCGCCATCGCGGTAAAATTCAGGCCATTATTGGTAACGCGCGTGCTTATCTGGCGATGGAGCAAAATGGCGAACCCTTTTCAGCATTTGTCTGGTCGTTTGTGGATAACGAGCCGAAGGTGACGCAGGCCGCCACGCTTGCAGAGATCCCAACGTCGACCCCCGCCTCAGATGCCCTGTCGAAAGCGCTGAAAAAACGCGGCTTTAAGTTTGTGGGCACCACCATCTGTTACTCCTTTATGCAGGCCTGCGGGCTGGTCAATGACCACATTACGGGCTGCTTCTGCCATCCGGAGGGCCACCATGATCCGCAAATGGCAAAGTGAGAACACCGCGCCGCTTTTGAGTCTGTGGCTGGAGAGCACCACCGAGGCGCATCCGTTTATCGACGCAAGTTACTGGCAAGCGAATGAAGCGGTAGTGCGGGATGAATACCTTCCCGCCGCCGAGACCTGGGTCTGGGAAGAAAACGGTACCCTGTGCGGTTTTATCAGCGTCATGCAGTTCCAGTTCGTGGGGGCGCTGTTTGTCGCCCCGGCGTTCATCGGAAAGGGGATTGGGCGTGCGCTGCTGAACCACGTTCAGCAGCACTACCCGTATTTAACCCTGGAGGTGTACCAGAAAAACGTGCGGGCGGTGAATTTCTATCATGCTCAGGGTTTTCGCATCGAAGACAGCGCCTGGCAGGATGATACCCAACACCCGACGTGGATCATGAGCTGGCAGGCGGATCAAACGCCGTAAGGGTAAGCGCCGGCCCCTCATATTTCTCCACCCATGCCAGCGCCGTATTCCCCGCGCAGCCATTCCCCAGCTTCGAGCTGGGGAGATCTTTGGTCAGCACGTTTACGGCGCCGTTCTTACAAATACCGCCCTCGTCCAGCGCCAGATCCGGCCATGCGCCCTGATGAATGCAGAAAACGCCAGGGCGGATCCCGTCACTCACCACGGCGCCTGCCAGCACCTGCCCGCGCGCGTTCCAGACCCGAACGAGATCGCCGTCGTTAATCCCCCGCGCCTTTGCGTCATCGCTGTTCAGCGCGATCGGCTCACGACCCGCCACCGCATACTGCTCGCGCAGAGCCGAATAGTTGAGCTGGCTGTGCAGACGATGGGCAGGATGGGCAGACAGCAGCTGAAGCTGCCCCGGCTGCGCATTGCCATGCCATTCGTCCGGCTCCAGCCACGCCGGATGCGGCGGACAGTCCGCGTAGCCAAAGCTGGCGATGCGTTCGCTGTAGATCACAATCTTCCCGCTTTCGGTTTTTAACGGGTGATTCTCCGGATCGCGACGGAAGTCAGCAAAGCGCACAAACCGCGCGTTCTGCTCGCTTTCCGGCATTTCGAAGAGTTGATTCGCCTCCCAGAACTCAGCAAATGGCGGCAGGGACACGCCCTGCGCAGCCCCGCGCTGGCTGGCAATCTGGTAAAATGTTTCCAACCATTGCAGATCCGTTTTGCCCTCGGTGAAACGCTCCCGCCCGCCCGCTTCCCGCATTTCACTCAGGTCGGCAAAGACGTCGAAATCATCCCGCGCTTCATCCCGGGGAGCCACGACGCGCTTCATCGGCACCATATGCTGGTTGCTGTAATCCCCCGTCATGGTGAGATCGTTACGCTCGAACGAGGTCGTGGCAGGCAAAACGATATCGGCATGTTTCGCTGACGCAGTCCAGAAGCACTCCGAGATCACCACCAGCTCCGGTTTCTGCCAGGCGCGGATCAGGCGGTTGGTATCCTGGTGATGGGTGAAGTTGGCCCCACCCGCCCACCAGATAAACTTAATATCCGGGAAATGGCGATCCTGACCGTTGTGCTGATAAAACCCGCCGGGGTTCTCCAGGGCTTCAACAATGCGTGCCACCGGAATTTTTTCCACAGCGTCCACGCCACCCTGCACCGAGCCCTGCATGGACGCCAGCACCGCGGCTTTACGCGTAGGGTTGCCGCCGTTGGCAAAGTGATAGGAAAGACCAAAACCGCCGCCGGGTGTGCCAATCTGCCCAAGCATCGCGGCGAGCGTCACCAGCATCCAGTGCTTCTGCTCGCCAAACTGCTGGCGCTGCATCCCCCAGCCGGACATGAGCATCGTGACATGGCTATGGAATAACGCCGCCAGTTCGCGGATTTTAACGGCATTAACGCCGCAAATCGCCGCGGCCCACTCTGCGGTTTTGGCAATACCGTCGCTTTGTCCCGTCAGATAGTCGGCAAATTTATCGAACCCCGTGGTACAACGCGCCAGAAATTCCGTGTCGTGCCAGCCGTTCTCCACCAGGGTGTGGGCGATGCCCAGCATCATCGCCACGTCGGTGCCCATATGCGGCGCGATCCATTCCGCGCTGTTGCCGAAGAAATCCAGGGTTTCAGAGCGCATCGGATCGATACAGATGATGCGCTTGCCGCTTTTGCGCAGCGCATCGAAGTAGGAAACGCCCTGCTCGTCGGACGCATTCCAGGCAATTTTCAGGGTATTGAGCGGGTTGGCGCTCCACAGCACCACCACCTCTGTATGCTCCAGCACCAGCGGCCAGCTGGTCTGCTGTTGATAAACCTCATTCCCGCCCACGACATACGGCATGATCGCCTGCGCCGCGCCGGTCGAGTAATCACCCAGATGGCCGGTATATCCTCCGGCCAGGCTCATATAGCGTTGCAGCAGGGTTGCAGCCTTATGCAGCACGCCGTTTGAGCGCCAGCCATAGGAGCCGGCAAAAATGGACGACGGGCCATAGCTGTCGCGGATGCGTTTATGCTGCGTATGGATCAGCGCCAGCGCATCGTCCCAGCTCACGCGCACGAACTCATCCTGCCCGCGAATACCCTGCGGTTTATCCGGTGACGCCAGAAAGCCTTTACGCACCATCGGCCAGCGGACGCGGGTCTTGCTGTGTACCTGATCGCGAACGACGGTCTGTAAAGAGTTGAGATGGCGCGAAGGCAAAGCCCCGCGAGACGACAGCACAGTGTCGCCATCGGTTTCGACCAGCATCGGCCCCCAGTGGGCGGCGGTCAGAATGGTTTTTGTTGAGGTGCTCAAAGCGTGCGCTCCTGGTTGCGTGCAGGTGTTTCGGCCTTTCATTGAGGCAATTTATCGTTTGTGACAAATTTCAGAGTTATACACTGAATTTTCTCCGTATCCGGACGTCATAATCCACTGCCACGTCCGTCGTGGCAAAGAATAAAAAGGATTAAGGAAATAAGATGAAAAAACGCGTACTCGTTATTGCCGCTCTGGTGAGCGGCGCACTGGCTGTTTCAGGCTGCACAACCAACCCTTACACCGGTGAACGCGAAGCGGGCAAATCCGGCATTGGCGCGGGTATTGGTTCCCTGGTAGGCGCTGGCGTTGGCGTACTCTCCTCCTCCAAGAAAGACCGCGGCAAAGGCGCGCTGATTGGCGCAGCGGCAGGCGCAGCCCTGGGCGGCGGCGTGGGTTATTACATGGATGTGCAGGAAGCAAAACTGCGTGACAAAATGAAAGGTACGGGCGTGAGCGTGACGCGCAGCGGTGACAACATCATCCTGAACATGCCAAACAACGTGACCTTTGACAGCAGCAGCGCGACGCTGAAACCCGCAGGCGCGAACACCCTGACCGGCGTGGCCGCAGTGCTGAAAGAGTACAATAAAACTGCCGTGAACGTGATTGGTTACACCGACAGCACCGGCAGCCAGGATCTGAACATGCGTCTGTCGCAGCAGCGCGCCGATTCCGTGGCCAGCTCGCTGATCACCCAGGGCGTAGAAGCGAACCGCATCCGCACCAGCGGCATGGGTCCGGCTAACCCGATCGCCAGCAACAGCACGGCGGAAGGCAAAGCGCAGAACCGCCGCGTTGAAATTACGTTGAGTCCTGTGCAGTAGGTAAAAGCAAAACGGCAACCCCGTTGCCGTTTTAGTATTTGCGCCCTCTCCTGTAGGAGAGGGTTGGGGTGAGGGCATCAGACCGCCACCCGGCAAATTGCTTGATTCGCCAGATTTTCCCGCTAAGGTATTCTCACTAAATTCAGGGAAATCAGCGATGATCAAACCAACCCGGGCCACCATCAGCGACGTGGCGAAAGCCGCCAAAACCGGTAAAACCAGCATTTCACGCTACCTCAACGGCGAGAAACACCTGCTGTCCGATGCGCTGCTGGCGCGGATCGAACAAGCCATTGCCGATCTCGACTACCGTCCCAGCCTGATGGCGCGCGGCCTCAAGCGGGGACGCACCCGCCTGATTGGGCTTATCATCGCCGATATCACTAACCCCTACTCCGTTAACGTACTCAGCGGCATCGAAGCGGCGTGCCGGGAAAAAGGCTTTACCCCGCTGGTCTGTAACACCAATAACGAAGTTGATCAGGAGTTGCATTACCTCGATCTGCTGCGCAGCTATCAGGTGGAAGGGATCGTGGTCAATGCCGTCGGGATGCGCGAAGAGGGGCTAAATCGTCTGCAACAATCGTCTCTCCCGATGGTGCTTATTGACCGCAAAATCCCGGAATTTGCCTGCGATGTGGTCGGGCTGGATAACACCCAGGCGGCCACCACTGCCACCGAGCACCTGATTGAACAGGGTTTCGAAGCCATTCTGTTCCTGAGCGAACCGCTGGGTATGGTTAACACCCGCCGCGACCGCCTGGCTGCATTTCGCGCCACGCTGGCGCGTTATCCCGGTGTGATCGCCGAAAATGCTGAAATCCCCCTCCATGAAGCCGAACAGCTGGATAATACCCTGCGCCAGTTCCATACCCGCCATCGGGGAATGCGTAAGGCGGTGATCTCCGCTAACGGGGCGCTGACGCTTCAGGTTGCCCGCTCGCTTAAACGCATTGGCCTGCACTGGGGCAGCGACATCGGCTTGCTCGGCTTTGATGAACTGGAGTGGGCAGAACTTGCTGGCGTAGGCATTACCACCCTCAAACAACCCACCTGGCAGATCGGCTATGCCGCGGTTGAACAAGTGGTTCGCCGCATTGAAGGCACCCGCGACGCCGTACGCGAGCAGGTTTTTTCTGGCGAGCTGATCGTTCGCGGCTCTACTGCCCGTTAATTTCCCCTTCGTGACAGCGATCATAAATTCAGCATCCCGATCTTTTCTTTGGAACCGGTTCCATCTAGCGTAATACTATCGATTACGCTCTGGAGTCAGGAAATGAGCAGGAAAATTATGGTGGTCACCGCCGCGTATGGTGCGGATCAGGTGCGACAGGCAGGCGGTCAACGGGCAATGCTTCCCGTTATTGCCGGCGCAGGAGCTGATGGCGTTGAAATCCGCCGAGAGCTCTTCAGCCACGACGAGTTAATGGCCCTGCCTGCGCTGGGCGAGTCCATTGAACTGCTGGGTTTACTGGCGTGCTACTCCGCCCCGGCCCCCCTGTTTATGCCCGATGGAACCCTCAACCCGGATCTTCCACGCTACCTTAGCGAAGCCAGCGCACTGAACGCGCTGTGGCTTAAAGTCTCGCTGGGTCATTTCAGCGACAAACAACCGCTTGAAGCCCTGCGCGCACTGCTGGATGAAAGCGGCATGACGCTGGTGGTGGAAAACGACCAGACCGACTGCGGGCAGCTCGCGCCGATGCAGCGCTTCAAAGCCGCCTGCCGGGTAATGGCGCTGCCGGTCACACTGACGTTCGATATGGGCAACTGGCTGTGGGTTGGCGACTCCCCGGAAGAGGCTGCACGTCAGCTGGCTCCCGCCGTGAGCTATATTCATGTGAAGGCCGCAGTCCCGCATAAGGCGCAGTTCCGCGCCGTCGCGCCGGATCAGACCGATTCTCGCTGGCGGGATCTGCTTAATCAACTGCCTGCCGACGCGCCGCGCGGTATCGAATTTCCGCTCGAAGGGACGGATCTCACCGCCGTCACCCGCCATTACGTCAATCTGCTGCGCGAGGAGTAAACCATGCACAAGACGCTGGACGTTATCACTATCGGCGAGGCCATGGCGATGTTTGTCGCCACCGAAACGGGCGAGCTGAGCGCAGTGGAGCACTTTATCAAACGCGTGGCAGGCGCCGAATTGAATGTCGCTACCGGCCTTGCGCGGCTGGGGCTGAATGTCGGCTGGGTGAGCCGCGTGGGCAATGACAGCTTTGGCCATTTCGTTCTCGACTCGCTGAAAAAAGAGGGCATTGATGCCGCAGGCGTCACGCTCGACGGACGCTTCCCGACGGGCTTTCAGCTGAAATCTAAAGTTGAAAATGGAACCGATCCCATCGTGGAGTATTTCCGCAAAGGCTCAGCGGCAAGCCATCTCTCCGTGGATGATTATCACGCCGCGTATTTCTCCTCCGCGCGCCACCTGCACCTGAGCGGCGTGGCGGCGGCGCTCTCGGCCAGCTCGTACGATTTACTCGATCACGCGGCTTCGGCAATGAAAGCGCAGGGCAAAACGATCTCCTTTGATCCGAATCTGCGCCCGGTGCTGTGGAAAAGCGAAGCGGAGATGGCTGAGAAACTCAACCGACTGGCGTTTCAGGCGGACTGGGTTCTGCCGGGCATAAAAGAGGGAATGATCCTCACTGGCGAAAGCACGCCCGAAGGCATTGCTGATTTTTACCTCAACAGAGGGGTAAAAGCCGTGGTGCTGAAAACCGGTGCCGACGGCGCATGGTTTAAAACTGCCGACGGTGAGCAAGGCGCTGTCGCTGCGGTAAAAGTCGACAACGTGGTCGATACCGTGGGCGCGGGCGATGGGTTTGCCGTCGGGGTCATCAGCGCCCTGCTGGAGGGCAAACCGCTGTCGCAGGCCGTGGCGCGAGGCAACACAATTGGTTCGCTGGCGATTCAGGTGCAGGGCGACAGCGAAGGATTACCAACACGAGCAGAGCTCGGCGTCTAAATTCCCTCTCCCCGTAAGAGAGGACCAGGGTGAGGGCAGCAATCCGCACCAGATAATTAAGCCACCGTGTACCCTACAGACAACGGCGGCAACAACCTCAACAACAGAGGCAAGCCTATGAACAGTTCGACCAATGCAGTAAAACGCTGGTGGTACATCATGCCAATCGTGTTTATCACGTACAGCCTGGCGTACCTGGATCGTGCCAACTTCAGTTTCGCATCCGCCGCCGGGATCAACGAAGACCTCGGGATCACCAAAGGGGTCTCGTCCCTGCTGGGCGCCCTCTTCTTCCTGGGTTATTTCTTCTTCCAGATCCCCGGCGCGATTTACGCTGAACGCCGCAGCGTGCGAAAGCTCATTTTCATCTGCCTGATCTTATGGGGTGCCTGTGCGTCGCTTACTGGCGTGGTGAATAACATTCCTGCTCTGGCGGCTATTCGCTTTATTCTCGGCGTGGTTGAGGCGGCCGTCATGCCAGCAATGCTGATTTACATCAGCAACTGGTTCACAAAATCTGAGCGTTCACGTGCTAATACGTTCCTGATACTCGGTAACCCGGTCACCGTGCTGTGGATGTCGGTGGTTTCCGGCTATCTGATCCAGTCCTTCGGCTGGCGCGAGATGTTCATCATCGAAGGGGTTCCCGCGATTATCTGGGCCTTCTGCTGGTGGGTGTTGGTGAAAGATAAGCCAGCCCAGGCGAAATGGCTTTCTGAAGACGAAAAAGCCGCACTCCAGGCGCAGCTGGATAAAGAGCAGCAGGGGCTTAAAGCGGTGCGTAACTACGGCGAAGCCTTCCGCTCCCGGAACGTTATTCTGCTGTGTGCACAGTATTTTACCTGGAGTATTGGCGTGTACGGTTTTGTGCTGTGGCTGCCGTCGATTATCCGCAGCGGCGGTGAAAACCTTGGCATGGTGGAAGTGGGCTGGCTGTCATCGGTGCCTTACCTGGCTGCGACCATCGCGATGATTATCGTCTCCTGGGCATCGGACAAGCTGCAAAACCGTAAGCTGTTCGTCTGGCCACTGCTGCTGATCGCTGCTTTTGCCTTCATTGGCTCCTGGGCCGTAGGCGCGAACCACTTCTGGGTCTCGTACACTCTGCTGGTGATTGCGGGTGCGGCCATGTATGCCCCGTATGGTCCGTTCTTTGCCATCATCCCGGAAATGCTGCCGCGTAACGTCGCAGGGGGCGCGATGGCGTTGATCAACAGTATGGGTGCGCTGGGTTCGTTCTTTGGCTCGTGGTTTGTGGGCTATCTTAACGGTGCCACCGGCAGCCCGTCGGCCTCTTACATCTTTATGGGGGTGGCGCTTTTTGCCTCGGTATGGCTTACTCTGATTGTTAAGCCTGCTAATAATCAACAGCTACCCGTCGGCGCACGCCACGCCTGAATCCTTTTAAAATCAACGGAGATTAGCATGAAGCCGTCCGTCATTTTGTACAAAGCACTGCCTGAAGATCTGCAAAAACGCCTGGAGGAACACTTTACCGTTACCCGGGTAAAGAACCTCAGCCCGGAAACCGTGGCACAGCACGCCGACGCGTTTGCCAGCGCCGAGGGCCTGCTGGGTTCGAGCGAAAAGGTGGATGCAGCGCTGCTGGAGAAAATGCCGAAGCTTCGTGCTACCTCAACCGTTTCGGTGGGATACGACAATTTCGACGTGGATGCGCTAAACGCGCGCAACATCCTGCTGATGCACACGCCCCATGCCCTGACGGAGACCGTCGCCGACACGCTGATGGCGCTGGTGCTTAGCACCGCCCGTCGTGTAGTGGAAGTGGCCGAGCGCGTGAAAGCGGGCGAATGGACCAAAAGCATTGGCCCGGACTGGTTCGGCGTGGACGTTCATGGCAAAACGCTGGGGATTGTTGGGATGGGCCGTATCGGTCTGGCGCTGGCACAGCGCGCGCATTTTGGCTTCAACATGCCCATTCTGTATAACGCGCGCCGTCACCACAGTGAAGCTGAAGAACGTTTCAACGCCCTTTATTGCGAGCTTGATACGCTGTTGCGGGAAGCCGACTTTGTCTGCCTGATCCTGCCGCTGACGGATGAAACGCGTCATCTCATCGGCAAAGCGGCGTTTGAAAAGATGAAGAAATCGGCCATTTTCATCAACGCGGGTCGTGGTCCGGTGGTCGATGAGAAGGCGCTGATTGAGGCACTGCAAAACGGTGAGATCCACGCCGCTGGTCTGGACGTGTTTGAACAAGAGCCGCTGCCGGTGGATTCTCCGCTACTGACCATGCCGAACGTCGTCGCCCTGCCTCACATCGGCTCTGCAACTCATGAAACACGCTACAACATGGCGGCGACCGCCGTGGATAACCTGATTGCCGCGCTCGGCGGTAAAGTGGATAAGAACTGCGTTAACCCGCAGATACAACAGTAGAAACGAAAAAACCCGCCAGAAGGCGGGTTTTTGAATTTAGTGCTACTGGGCTGGAAGCTTACAGGCTTACAACGTTACCAGCTGCTGGGCCTTTAGCGCCGCTTTCGATGGTGAAGGAAACTTTCTGACCTTCATCCAGAGATTTGTAGCCATCGTTCTGGATAGCAGAGAAGTGTACGAACACGTCTTTAGAGCCATCGTCAGGAGTGATGAAGCCGAAACCTTTATCAGCGTTGAACCATTTTACCAGACCAGTCATTTTAGCAGACATAGAAATTACCTTATTAACAAATATATTGTGCCTTCCGGCTTGATGGATTGCGTTACAGATTTTTAAGCGATGAAGGAAGGGTCACTACGAAGGGTATCTATGGATAACAATCTGGACTGCTTTACTAAACTGCTTTAGGTCTGTGTAACAAACCGACGAACATAGTTATACCGATGTGGTAGATGAATGACAAGCGTTATTTTCATCAAGCATAAAAAAAACCCCGCCGAAGCGGGGGTTTTTCTTATTCCGTAGCAGCGACCGCTGCGCTCCAGGCCTGGCTAAAGGCCTGATGCTGGGACGCGAGCGGACCGATCAGCGCGTTATACTGGCTCGCCTGCTGGGAGGTCGGGAACTGGATACCGTTAGAGACAAAGCTCACCTGCGTACCTTGTTCACTAATAAAGTCACCCACCTGGACCAACTGCTGAGTAAAGACCTGCGCCGCCGGGATCAGCGGTTGCAAAGCGTTTGACGGCTTGGTCACGACTTTCTCATACACCTGGTCATAGACCGGTTTAAGATCCTCGCCCTGCTTCAACGCGGAACGCGACGCATCAGCCTGCATTTTGGCATTTTGCAGCTGCTGGCTCAGTACCCCAAGCGCGCCATTTGACTGGCGTAGCGGTTCGCGCTGGGTCATATAATCCTGTGGAACACGGATGGCATTCACGCTATCCACTACCGGGCGAAGACCGGAATCCATCGCCTGGCTTACCTGCTGTGAATAGCCATACAAAATGGCGTAATCCGACACGAATGGACCAAACTGTTTTTTCTGATCCGCAGTCAGCGTTGGTAAACGCTCGCCGCTACGCATCACTGTATTCTGTAGAAAATCGATAAACGCTTTGCGCTGATCGCCTTCTTTATCGAAACACCCACTCAGGCTAACAACCATCAATAACGCCGCAATAGGCGCAAACCAGCGAGAGCAGGACTTTCCTGTCGCCATTTTATTACTCCTTTCACCCAAAAAGCGCACACCGGCACACGCGTGCCCAACGCTGACAAGGATAGTCCAGGTCAGCCTTGCAAGATAGAGTTTTCATGCAAAACGGGTATTCCCGTTTTTGTACTGACTATTTACAAAAAAATACCTGTGAATCCCTACATATGACTAATCAGGTAATTAGCATAACTATCCATATAGCTGAAACGTGTAAAGCGATCGTTATCGCACAATTAATCACAGCCGTGACGATCCTGTGTCTGGTTTAGGGACTATTCTTAACAGGCTCTCTGATGTTCATGATCCCGATGTGTGATTTATGAGGAGTTCTCAATGGAATTAAAAGATCCTGAGTTTGAGCTGCTGAGCAGCCTGGAACAGATTATTTTTAAAGATGTACCGCCGACGGTTACCCTGAATCAAAAGTCCAATCCTTTTAGTGAATTTGAGCGTTTACGCAAAGGATCGGGCCTGAAAACAGATGAATTCGCAAGAGCGATGGGTGTCAGCGTAGCAATGGTGCTGGAGTGGGAGTCAAAACGTGAAAAACCTACCCCAGCCGAGCTAAAGCTGATGCGCCTGATCCAGGCAAATCCTGACCTTCGCAAGCAGTTAGCCTGATAAAGTTTGTTTGCCCCCGCCCTTGCGGGGGCTTGTGTTTACAGGCTTTCACATCGCCATCCCGTCTCTTCCCACACCAGTTCATGCGTCAGCTTCAGCCCTGCCAGAAAAGCTTCATCGTGCGACACCACCAGCAGCGCGCCGGGGTAATCGGCTAAGGCCGCTTCAATGGCCTGAACAGAGGCCAGATCGAGGTGGTTGGTCGGCTCATCCAGAAGCAACAGCTGCGTTGCCGCTTCACGCCACAATACGCAGGCCAGCGCGGCCTTCAGGCGCTCGCCGCCACTCAGTTCGGCCAGTGGTAGTGTCACTTTCTCTGCGCCCAGTTGAAGCTGCGCTAAACGGGTACGCAGCGCCCCCTCTTCGAGCGGCGTATTGCCCAGGCTAAGGTGAGTCATCACCGACTGCGACAGATCCAGCCGGGAAAGATGCTGATCGAGATAAGCACACCTGACAGAGACCTTACAGATTCCCGTAACAGGGGCGGTTTCGCCCAACATCACTTTCAACAGCGTGGATTTTCCACAGCCGTTCGGCCCGCGTAGCGCCACGCGCATCGGGCCATCCATTCGCCAGTTTATCGGTGGGACAGGCACGTGCGGAAGCACCAGTTCTTCCAGCACCAGCACCTGTTTCCCTTCCGGGATTTCACTGCCCGGCAGGGTAAACATCACCGCATTATCCTCTTCAACCCGCTCGCGTGCCTGGTTGACCGCAGCGTTCAAAGCATGGTTTTGATCGCTATGCTGTTTTTTCCAGGAACCAATACGCTCTTTCGCCGCCCCTTTGTATTTGACCCGTTCAAACGAGGCGATGTTAAGGCTGTCGACCGTGCGAAGCGTTTTGGCTGAACGCCGCAGGCTGTCGTCATGCTCTTTATGCATACGGGCGCGGGTACGCTTGCGCTCGGTGGCAGCATGCTCCAGCGCGGCGCGGGCAGCCAGCTGTTCAGCATCACGCTGGGTTCGATAGTCAGCATAATTCCCACCGTAGCTGCGCAAGCCCAACGCGCTCAGTTCAAGGATTCGCGGTACCTGGGCCAGCAACTCACGGTCGTGAGAGGCCACCAGCACCCCGCCCTGATACCTGGAAAGCTGCTCGTAGAACCACTTGCGGCCTTGCCTGTCGAGGTGGTTGGTCGGTTCGTCCAGCAGCAGGTAGTCAGCATCCGCGGTGAATGCGCTGCACAGCAAGGCACGAATGCGCTCGCCACCGCTCAACTCTGCCGCGCGTTTACTCGGGTCAAAAGGGGGAAGTTTTGCAGCGATAAAAGCCTGGCTCAGCCGTTCAGCCAGATCCCAATAACCGTCGAGCGTGTCGAGATCGTCGGGTTCATAATGACCGCTGTCGATGCGCGTGCGCGCCGCAAAGATCGCGTCGTAACCAAGCAGTTCGGCAAGCGTGGTATCCGCAGAAATATCCTGCTGCTGCGCCACGTAGACGTGTGTACCAAAGCGTTCAATATGACCGCTGGCGGGTTCATCAACTCCTGCCAGCAACCGGAGAAGGCGTGTTTTACCGCTGCCGTTGCGGCCAACCAGCGCGCACACTGACGCATCCAGAGAAAGATTCAGTGGACCAAAAAGGATATCGCCCGTCGCAAACTGACAGGTGACCTGATGCAAAATAAAAGAGGGGGACTGCGCAAAATGAGCCATAAGCACTCCTGAATGAAATCAAAACATCCCCTGCCGACGCGATGCGTTGAGCAAGGATCGAAATTCATCAGTCGTGTTTGTTCATTTTTGGGGGGCGCTCCTGAGGGCGAAATTTAACGGGAACAAGAATAACGGCAATGCGCCGCCTATTTCAAGGTTAAATTTTCACCAGGCTATTGCCCGAGCATAAAAAACCCGCCGAAGCGGGTCTCTCAATCAGATAAACGCAAACGCATCGCCAAACAGACGATCTTCCCGCGCGTCACGCTCGTTGCAGAACAGGTCGCGGGCAATTTTTGCCATTTCAAAGCGACCGGCAATGTAGATATCGTGCCCGGCCAGCGTCCCGTGATCCTGCAATACCGCAGTCAGCACCGTACCGCTGCGCCCGCGCCAGCCCTCTTCCGGCTGCTCGACAACCGGCTCAATGCGCAGGTTTGGATGATTTACGCTCAGCGCCTCCAGCTCAGACAGATCGTAAAGGTGCTTCTCTTCACGGCCGCCCCAGTAGATGGTGATATCGCGATTTGGATTACGCGCCAGCGCCGTCAGCAGAATAGAGCGGACATAGGAGAAGCCCGTGCCACCGGCAATCAGGATCAGCGGACGGTCTTCGTCTTCACGCAGCCAGGCCTCGCCATGAGGAATATCGACCACGATTTCACGCTCTTTCAGGATGCGGTCCATCACGGCCATCGCGTACAGGTTAAGCTCAGACGCACCAATATGCAGCTCAATAAATTCCTTCTCTGCTGGCGTTGAGGCCATAGAGAAAGGACGCTTATCACGCTCGTCCATCACGACCATCAGGTACTGACCGGCACGGAATGAGAATGCCGCTTCAGGAACCAAACGGACGCGATATACGGTGTCGGTAATAGCATCTACCGACGTCACTTTACAGCTTAAGGTTGTCATTCGCTCTCTCTGTCGGGAAGTCTATAGGGCTAAACGGTCTTATTCTGCCTTACCGTTATTCATTATGGCCAGCTCGTCCCAGATCGCGTCAATTCGCGCGGTCACGGCAGGATCTTTTTCGATCGGGCGACCCCATTCACGGTCGGTTTCGCCAGGCCATTTGTTCGTGGCATCCAGTCCCATTTTTGAGCCAAGTCCGGAAACCGGCGAGGCAAAATCCAGGTAATCAATCGGCGTGTTTTCCACTAACACCGTATCACGCGCTGGATCCATACGCGTGGTGATGGCCCAGATAACGTCATTCCAGTCGCGGGCATTGACGTCATCATCGCAGACAATCACAAACTTGGTATACATAAACTGGCGCAGGAAAGACCATACGCCCATCATCACGCGCTTAGCGTGACCGGCATACTGCTTTTTCATCGTCACCACCGCCAGGCGATACGAACACCCTTCCGGCGGCAGATAAAAATCAACGATTTCCGGGAACTGCTTTTGCAGGATCGGCACGAACACTTCGTTCAGCGCCACGCCCAGTACCGCCGGTTCGTCGGGTGGACGGCCGGTATAGGTGGAGTGATAGATGGCATCTTCACGCTGGGTAATGTGGGTGACGGTGAACACCGGAAAGTTATCCACTTCGTTGTAATAGCCGGTGTGGTCGCCGTACGGCCCTTCGGGTGCCAGCTCGCCCTGTTCAATGTAACCTTCCAGCACAATCTCTGCGCTGGCCGGTACTTCCAGGTCATTGGAGATGCACTTCACCACTTCGGTTTTGGTGCCGCGCAGCAGTCCTGCAAAGGCATATTCAGACAGCGTATCAGGAACAGGCGTCACCGCGCCCAGGATGGTTGCCGGATCGGCACCCAGCGCGACGGAAACCGGGAAGCGTTCGCCCGGATGGGCCGCGCACCACTCCTGGAAATCCAGCGCCCCGCCGCGATGGGACAACCAGCGCATGATGAGCTTATTTTTGCCAATCAGCTGCTGGCGGTAAATGCCGAGGTTTTGACGCTCTTTATGCGGCCCACGCGTCACGGTGAGGCCCCAGGTGATCAGCGGTGCGGCATCTTCAGGCCAGCACTGCATGATGGGAATTTTGGTCAGATCCACCGCATCGCCTTCCAGCACTTTTTGCTGGCACGGCGCACCGCGCAGGCGTTTGGTGGGCATATTCAACACCTGCTTAAACTGCGGCAGTTTGTCGAACAGGTCGCGGAACCCTTTTGGCGGCTCCGGCTCTTTCAGAAAGGCCAGCAGTTTGCCCACTTCACGTAACGCCGTGACATCTTCCTGCCCCATCCCCAGCGCCACGCGGCGAGGTGTGCCAAACAGGTTGCACAGCACCGGCATGGTGTAGCCTTTTGGGTTTTCAAACAGCAACGCCGGGCCGCCCGCGCGCAGGGTGCGGTCAGCGATTTCTGTCATTTCCAGATACGGATCAACAGGAAGCGTAATGCGTTTGAGTTCGCCCTGCTTTTCCAGCAGCGCCAGGAAGTCGCGTAGATCGTGGTATTTCATGCAGTTAATCATGGCCTCTCTGTAAGCGCTTCATTATACGGCGTAAGACCGCGTGATGCTGTAATTTTGTTAAATTAGCGTGAACTTCCACGACTTACTCTCTTTTTCGCCATTATAATCACCTTAGCGATCCCGCCAGGGTTTTGGTATGCTTGCGCCCCGAACAATGGGAAGAGTGATTATGCAGGCCTGGTATTTACTGTATTGCAAACGCGGGCAACTTCAGCGCGCGCAGGAACATCTTGAACGTCAGTCTGTGAACTGCCTGACACCCGTGATCACGCTTGAAAAAATGCAGCGTGGAAGACGCACGACCGTCAGTGAGCCTCTGTTCCCGAATTACCTGTTCGTCGAATTCGACCCCGAAGTGATCCACACCACGACGATCAGTGCCACACGCGGCGTCAGCCATTTTGTGCGTTTTGGCGCCCATCCGGCAAGAGTACCGTCATCGGTTATTCATCAGCTTTCTGTCTACCAGCAGCCTGAAGATATTACCGATCCGGAAACCCCTTATGCTGGCGACAGCGTGGTGATCACCGAAGGCGCCTTTGAAGGCTTACAGGCCATCTTCGCTGAGCCGGACGGTGAAGCGCGCTCCATGCTGCTGCTCAACCTGCTGAACAAAGAGGTGTTGCAGAGCGTGAAAAACACCGATTTCCGCAAAGTTTAGAACTGCACGCCGAACAGACGACGCACGTTATCATCGGTTTGTGCTGCCAGCCACTGCGCATCTTCTCCCCGCCAGTGCGCCACTCGCTCAGCAATATGCCCCAGGTAGGCCGGTTCATTACGTCGTGATGGCGGTTTGGGCTGCATATCACGGGGCAACAGATACGGCGCATCCGTTTCCAGCAGCAAACGATCGGCCGGGATAACGGGTAACAGCTCACGCAGTTCCAGCCCACGACGCTCATCGCAGACCCAGCCCGTGATACCCAAATAAAGCCCGCGGTTCAGGCAATCCAGCGCTTCCTGACGGGAGCCCGTAAAGCAGTGCAACACCGCACCGGGCAGCTTCTCCAGCCAGGGTTCCAGCAGCGCCAGAAAACGTTCATGCGCATCGCGACAGTGCATAAACACCGGCATCTCCAGCTCTGCTGCCAGCGCAAGCTGGGCGGTAAATGCCTTCTCCTGCTCTTCAGGCGTCGAGAAGTTACGGTTGAAATCAAGCCCGCATTCGCCAATGGCAACCACTTCTGGCGTTTGTGCCAGACGATGAAGCGCCTCAGCGCTTTCATGCGTCCACTGGCTGCTGTCATGAGGATGCACGCCTGCGGTGGACCAGCAGTGTTGATAGCGTTGCGCCATCTGCCGTGTCTGCTCACTCTCATGCAGATTCGTTCCCGTCAGTAACAGCCCGCTCACGCCGGCGGTAAAGGCGCGCGCAACCACCTCATCGTGGTCTTTCGCAAACTGGGCGCTGGTCAGATTAAGCCCGATATCAAACATACGTATCCCCATATGACAACCGCCCTGACGGGCGGTTGGTTTTATTCTTTTGTGGTCTCTTCAGACGGCTCGTCTTCTTCGTCCCGGGTACGTCCCTTTCCGACGTAGAAACGAGCGAAGAATACGCCGACTTCAAACAGGCAGTACATCGGTATCGCCAGTAAGGTTTGCGAGAAGACGTCCGGTGGCGTTAACAGCATACCTACAACAAATGCCCCCACAAGGATGTACGGGCGCTTCTTACGCAGATCGTCAGGCGTGGTCACCCCTACCCAGCAGAGCAGGACAATCGCTACGGGCACCTCGAAGGCGACACCAAAGGCCATAAACAGCGCCATGACGAAGCTGAGGTAGCTGGCGATGTCCGTCGACACCTGCACCCCTTCCGGCGCGGTATGCGTCAGGAAGCCGAAGGCCAGCGGGAAGACAACGAAGTAGGCGAACGCCATGCCGATATAAAACAGCAGCGAACTGGACACCAGCAGCGGAATAACCAGCTTGCGTTCATGCCTGTACAGCGCGGGCGCCACAAATGCCCAGACCTGATACAAAATGACCGGCGCAGAGGCAATCAACGACACCCAGAAGGTCAGCTTGATCGGGGTAAAGAACGGCGAAGCAACGTCCGTTGCAATCATCGTCGCGCCCAGCGGCATCTGTTTAATCAGCGGTGCGGAAACCACCTGATAGATATCGTTGGCAAAATAGACCAGACATAAAAAAATGAGGAAAACCGCAATAATGCAGTTTAACAGGCGCTTACGCAGCTCAATGAGGTGCGCAATCAGCGGTTGAGTATCATCTACTGCCATGTTTACGCTTTATCACTCGACGAGGGGGATGATTCGGAAACAGGCGCGGCGGGTTTTACCTCAGCCGTTTTGACCACGGGCTCTTCCGGCGGCACCTGCTTTTTCACTTCGGGCTCCTGCGGCGATTGCTCTGGCGAAGCAGCCTGATGCTCCGCGCTGGAAGGCGTTACACCCTCGCGCTGCTCTTCGCTACCCTTCACCACCGGATTGTGGATGGTGTTTGCTTCATCGCTCGCCTTCTCAGGATCGTTAATGCTGTAAGAGCGCTTCATGGATTCAGCCGCTTCGCGTAACTCATCCATTGATGCTTTCAGCTCCGGCGTCAGGTTATCCATGCTCGCCTTTTCAACCTTTTTCAGGCTGTCCTGAAATTCCTGAAGCTTCAGCTCCTGTGCCAGCTCGTTCTGCACGGTAGTTGCCAGCGAGCGAAGTGCCCGCACCCAGCCCACGACGGTTTTCACCGCAACGGGTAAACGCTGCGGCCCCAACACAATCAGACCAATCACAAAGACCAGCAGTAACTCACCAAAACCAATGTCGAACACGAATTACACCTGCTCTTTATCGTGACGTTTAGCCTCTTCCTTTTTGGCTTCGTCCTGCTTATCGGCGATGGATTTAGCGGTAAAATCAGCATCCTGACTGGTTTTTTCCTGCTTATTCTCATCATCGCTCATGGCTTTCTTGAAGCCTTTGATTGACGCGCCCAGGTCGGAACCAATCGATCCGAGTTTTTTCGTGCCAAACAGCAGCACAACGATGACGGCAATGATCACTAACTGCCAGATACTGATACCACCCATGCGTGTTCCCCAGTGATAGATGATTAATTAGTCAGATCGCAATATACGTATGCAATCTCTCGATAGCGACGCTAATTCAGCGCGTTTTTCGCCAGCCAGCAAGCCAGACAACCACACCGGCAGCCATAATCCAGGCTGGCATCATTTCCCAGTCCGGACGATTGATCAACAGCAACGTGCCGCTTATCAGCAGCGTCGCGCCAATTCCGAAGAGATAGCGGGACTGCCCCTGACGCACGCGACTGGATTGAAGCTCGTGCGCGATTTTATCCATGCTGTGCTGAAGGTTCTTGCTCTGACGCAAACTGTCGTAAACCAGTTCAGGAATTTCAGGCATTTTTTCAATCCAGAACGGACCTTTCTCTTTAAGCGAGCGAACCAGGGCTGGAATACCGACCTGATCCTTAATCCAGGATTCGAGGAACGGTTTCGCGGTTTTCCACAAGTCTAACTGAGGATAGAGCTGGCGGCCTACGCCCTCAACGTAAAGTAGTGTTTTCTGAAGTAAAACTAATTGTGGCTGCACTTCCATATTGAAACGGCGTGCGGTGTTGAACAGGTTGAGCAGGACGTGTCCGAAAGAGATCTCCGAGAGCGGCTTTTCAAAAATCGGCTCACAGACGGTGCGGATCGCAAATTCAAACTCTTCCACGTTGGTATCTGGCGGAACCCAGCCTGAATCCACGTGCAGCTCGGCCACCTTACGGTAGTCGCGATTGAAGAAAGCGATAAAGTTCTCGGCGAGATAACGCTTATCCTCTTTATTCAGCGAGCCGACAATACCGCAGTCGATGCCGATGTATTTAGGATCTTCCGGGTGCTCATAGCTGACAAAAATGTTGCCCGGATGCATGTCAGCATGGAAGAAGCTGTCGCGGAAAACCTGAGTAAAGAAGACCTGCACGCCACGTTCGGCCAGCAACTTCATGTTGGTGCCCTGTTTTTCCAGCGCCGTCACGTCCGAGACCGGAATACCGTAGATACGTTCCATCACCATCATGTTCTGACTGCAATAGTCAGAATAGACTTCAGGAACATACAGCATCGGGCTGTCTTCAAAGTTTCGACGCAGCTGAATGGCGTTCGCCGATTCACGCAGCAGGTTAAGCTCATCAATCAGCGTTTTTTCGTATTCCCGTACCACTTCCAGCGGACGCAGACGGCGGCCATCCGGCAACAGACGCGGCACCCAGCGAGCCAGGCGATAAATCAGCTTCATGTCTGCTTTGATAACCGGCAGGATATCCGGACGAATCACTTTAATGACCACCTCTTTGCCATTTTCCTTCAGGCGCGCAGTATGAACCTGCGCAATAGAGGCAGAGGCCAGAGGCTGAATATCGAAATCATCAAACCAGGTCTCGATGGGGATATTGCCCATCGCTTCTTCGATTTGTTTCTTCGCTCTCTCTCCGTCAAACGGAGCGACGCGATCCTGCAATAGTGCGAGCTGATCGGCAATCTGCGGTGGAAAAAGGTCGCGACGTGTTGAGAGCATCTGCCCAAACTTGATCCAGACCGGTCCCAGCTCCTGCAACGCAAGACGCAGGCGTGCGCCCAGCTCCTGATCCTTATGGCGATTCGGCATCCAGAACAGCGTGCGACGCCAAAGCCGAAGCGGCAGAGTGATACGCATTCTGGGGATAAGCTCGTCGAGCCCGTAGCTCAAAAAGGTGCGAACGATAAAATAGAGGCGCCGAATTTCACCAGGCGTCATTTGCCCTCCAGTTTTTCCAGCCGTTTGGTTAACGCATCAACTGCGCGCTCAACTGCCGCGGTCTCTTCTGCAAACCAGGCGACTTCTAAAGGCCCCGGCGCCATACGCCACTCTTCGGTCAGCACCTCGGCAGCATAGCGCTGTTGACGGAGCAGACCTTTACGCAGGAAAGCGGAACCCGTGCGCAGCGTTTTGCTTATCCCTTCAGCCGCGATGTCGCCGATATAGGGCGCCAGCAGTTCCGCCGGGTCGAATTCAGCCTGATCGCTGAGTGCAACGAAGTTCTGTACCACCTGAATATCGCCTTCGACCTCCAGCTCACCGCTGCGAATAAGCGCCGTCATCTGCTGACGGTCACGCAGTTTTGGTAAGACGCTCATGTGCGTAATTACCGAGCAATCAGCTTCGCCTTCCCACTCCCCCAGAACGTCAAGCTGACGTTCGCTGAAGACCAGCACAAGCGGCGTCGAGAACTCCTCTAACACGATGCGCAGCACCTTTCCGTTAAGCCGCTGACGTGCGGTTTTCAGCGCCGGAGCGCGATACAGAAAGGCATTCAGTACATTCTCGATGCCTGCGGTGACTAAGGGTTTAATGGGCACGGGAAACCTCCACTCAGAACTTGTAACCACGATGCAGCGCGACGACACCCGCCGTCATATTGAAGTATTCCACGTTTTCAAACTCGGCATCCTGCATCATCGCTTTCAGCGTGTCCTGATCCGGGTGCATTCGGATGGATTCGGCCAGATAACGGTAACTTTCTGCATCGTTTGCCACCAGCTCGCCGATGCGCGGCAGAACGTGGAAGGAATAGGCATCGTAAGCTTTGCTCAGCGGGTCGATAATCGGTTTAGAAAACTCGAGAACCAGCAGTCGGCCGCCCGGCTTCAGCACGCGGTACATGGAGCGCAGCGCTTTATCTTTATCGGTCACGTTACGCAGACCGAAAGAGATGGTGATGCAGTCGAACGTATTATCCGGGAACGGCAGCGCTTCGGCGTTGGCCTGAACATATTCAACGTTGCCTACCACGCCGATGTTACGCAGCTTTTCGCGTCCCATTTTCAGCATGGAGTCGTTGATATCCGCCAGCACCACGCGGCCGGTTTCGCCAACCAGACGGGAGAATTTAGCGGTCAGATCCCCTGTGCCTCCGGCTAAATCCAGCACCGTTTGTCCACGGCGCACGCCGCTGCAATCAATAGTGAAGCGTTTCCACAAGCGATGAATGCCGAATGACATCAAATCATTCATCACATCGTACTTCGCCGCCACGGAATGAAATACGTGGGCCACCATGTCAGCTTTCTGCGCTTTGGCGACAGTCTGAAAGCCAAAGTGCGTTGTGTCTTGTGAATCGTCAACCATCTCAGAGCCTGCTAATCAGTCAAATGTTCGTGAAGTGTAACAGATTGGGCGCATTTGCCCTACGTTTCAACCACCGTGAAAGAAACGTGCCGGCTGCGCTTCGGGGGATAAACTCGCCGCTAAACCGTTGTCTTCATTGCGGCTATTTTGCTCACCGTCGCCTTCACGCAGACGAAACTCTTCGTCCTGAGCGGTAGCCTGCTCCACCAGTTCCGGATTAATCTCGCGTTTAACTTCCACCCCCAGGCTGCGAAACGCCTCCGCCTGCGCCAGCAAATTGCCACGCCCGGAGGAGAGTTTTTTCATCGCCTGGCGGTAGTTATCCTGCGCGCGATCCAGGCTTTGCCCCACCGAGGACATATCGTCCACAAACAGCCGCATTTTGTCGTACAGCTTGCTGGCGCGATCGGCAATCTGCTGCGCGTTACGGCTTTGGTGCTCATAGCGCCACAGGTTGGCAATGGTACGTAACGCCACCAGTAGCGTGGTGGGGCTGACCAGCATAATGTTATTTTTCAGCGCTTCGGTGATCAGTTCGGGCTGTCTGTCGAGCGCCAGCAGGAAGGCTGGCTCAACCGGAATGAACATCAGCACATAATCCAGCGATCGCAGCCCCGGCAACTGCTGATAATCTTTTCTGCCCAGCAGACGGATATGGTTACGCACGGAGGCGATGTGCTCCTGCAACGCTGTTTCGCGGGTGTAGTCATCTTCCGCGTTGAAGTAGCGCTCATAGGCCACCAGCGTCATTTTGGCGTCGATAACCACATCTTTGCCCTGTGGCAGACGAACAATGACATCCGGCTGCATCCGCGAGCGCGCATCGTTTTCAATGCTGACCTGCGTTTCGTATTCGTATCCTTCGCGCAGGCCAGAGGCCTCCAGCACGCGCGTCATGACCACTTCGCCCCAGTTTCCCTGCGCTTTGTTATCACCTTTCAGTGCGCGCGTCAGGTTAACCGCCTCCTGCGCCATCTGCGCATTCAGCTGCTGGAGATTACGAATTTCATGCGCCAGCGTGTGGCGCTCGCGGGCCTCCTGACCAAAGCTGTCCTGTACCTGACGTCGAAAGCCGTCCAACTGCTCACGCAGGGGCGTCAGCAGGCTGTTCAGGCTCTGACGGTTCTGCTCATCCACGCGGCGATTGCTGTGCTCAAAAATGCGGTTCGCGAGGTTCTCAAACTGCTCGCTAAGACGCTGCTCGCTGTTGATCATCTGACGGATTTTGTCTTCGGCGTGCAGTTGGGTGGACTCAAGGCGGGTGGTCACTTCCCGGAGATCGGCCTCCAGCGAGGTGTTAATGTCGCGCAGATTGCGCAGTTCGTTATTGAGCAGTTCACACTCATCGCGCCAGTGGTCACTCAGCGCAAGCTGTTGTTTCGTCGCGCTGAGTTCGGCGACGATCTCTTCGCGCTCTGCCAGCTGTTCGGCTTTCTGCTGCGCATGCTGGTAGCCGGAAATGAGCCAGCCAATCCCCACGCTCACCAGCGCAACTACCGCATAAACCAGGATTGAAATATCCACAATGCCCCCTGCATCCACGTCTAACCCGCACAAAATAGAATTGTGCTGTATGAACGTCCAGTTTGAAAGGGTTTTCCTGCGAGGCGTTACGCAAAAAGAAAAGGCCGAGCATGTCGGCCTTTTAGCACTGAAGAGAGAATTAGATCAGGCGGCGCGCCGCTTCAACCACGATTTTCACCGCATGGCTTTCAGTCTGCTTCATGGTTTCAGCGTTCGGGATCTCCTGTTGGGTACGGTTGACGATAACGCCCGCCACCATACCGGCACGCAGACCCTGGCTCGCGCACATGGTCAGCAGCGTCGCAGATTCCATTTCGTAGTTCATGACGCCCATCGACTGCCACTCTTCCATGGAGCCTTTGAAACGGCTCACCACGCGACCAGAGAAGGTGTCGTAACGCTCCTGGCCCGGGTAGAAGGTATCGGAAGAGGCAGTTACGCCCACGTGGGTGGTGGCGCCCACGGATTTCGCGGCTTCAACCAGCGCGGTGGTGCATTCGAAATCGGCCACTGCCGGGAATTCCATCGGAGCAAAGTGCAGGCTTGCCCCGTCCAGACGCACGGATGCGGTGGTAACCAGCACGTCGCCCACGTTGATGTGCGGCTGAATGGCGCCTGTGGTGCCGATGCGCAGGAAAGTACGAATGCCCAGCTGCGCCAGCTCTTCAACGGCGATAGAGGTAGACGGGCCACCAATACCGGTAGAGCACACGATCACCGCTTTACCGTCCAGCTCTGCGCGCCAGGTGGTGAATTCGCGATGCGCTGCCAGCTTAACCGGCTTATCCATCAGCGCGGCGATCTTTTCCACACGCTCTGGATCGCCAGGGACGATAGCAAGCGTAGCCCCTTGTAAATCGTTTTTAGTGAGGCCGAGATGAAAAACATCAGACTTAGACATAGGTGACTCCTCTGTGGGTCGGTTTGTCAGAAGAAGTAAAACGGTACTTTACAGAAGCAATGTGCATTATTTCGTGACACACCTCACCATGAATGAAAATGATTGCAGTTAATTTCCATAAAATGGTGATTCACATCACATTAACAAGTTATATCGCCGGGTGCTGCACAAAAGATAGACGCTATAAGGCACTGTGGGTTGTTAACCTGGTGTCTATATTTATCTTTGCGCTAATCCATTCATTGGTACGGAGAATGCCATGACTGAAAAAACCGGTTTTGCACCTGCTGCGGCCCCGCACGCTTCAACCATCGTCTCAACCCCTGAAGAAGCCATTACCGCAGGCGAGACCTCCATTCCCTCCCAGGGAGAGAACATGCCAGCGTACCACGCGCGGCCAAAATCTGCCGATGGCCCGCTGCCCATCGTGATCGTGGTGCAGGAAATATTTGGCGTTCATGAACATATTCGCGACCTCTGCCGCCGTCTGGCGCTGGAAGGTTACCTGGCCGTTGCGCCGGAACTCTATTTCCGTCAGGGCGATCCGAATGATTACAGCGACATCCCGACGCTGTTCAGCAACCTGGTCAGCAAAGTGCCGGACGCGCAGGTACTGGCCGATCTCGACCACGTTGCCAGTTGGGCGGCGCGCAACGGTGGCGACCCGCACCGTCTGATGGTGACCGGCTTCTGCTGGGGTGGACGCATTAGCTGGCTGTATGCCGCGCACAATCCGCAGTTGAAAGCGGCCGTGGCCTGGTACGGCAAACTGGTGGGCGAAAAGACGCTGAACTCGCCGAAACATCCGGTTGATATCGCCACCGATTTAAATGCCCCGGTGCTAGGGCTGTATGGCGGTCAGGATACCGGCATTCCGCTTGATACCGTCGAGACCATGCGCCACGCGCTGCGGGCGGCAAACGCGAAGGCCGAAATCGTGGTGTACCCGGATGCGGGACACGCGTTTAATGCCGATTATCGTCCGAGCTATCACGCGGAATCCGCGAAAGATGGCTGGCAGAGAATGCTGGCGTGGTTCAGCCAGTACGGCGGGAAGAAAGCGTAATACCAAAAGCCCGGTGGCGGCTACGCCAACCGGGCAATCCAGCCCCACTACGCCTGACGCAAATTCTGCGCCGCCTGCACCATGTTCGCCAGCGCCGCGCGGGTTTCAGGCCAGCCACGGGTTTTCAGGCCGCAATCCGGGTTTACCCACAGACGTTCCGCCGGGATGCGCTGGGCCGCTTTTTGCAGCAGCGATTCAATCCACTCCACGCTCGGCACGTTAGGGGAGTGAATGTCATACACGCCCGGCCCGATTTCGTTCGGGTAGTCGAACTCTTCGAACGACTCCAGCAGCTCCATGTCTGAACGCGAGGTCTCGATGGTGATCACATCGGCGTCGAGCGCGGCAATGGAGTCCATTATGTCGTTAAATTCGCAGTAACACATGTGGGTGTGGATCTGCGTGTCGTCCTTCGCGACGGCCGCGTTGAGGCGGAACGCCTCCACGCCCCACTGTAAGTAAGCATCCCAGTCGCTGCGACGCAGCGGCAAGCCTTCACGCAGCGCCGGTTCGTCGATCTGAATGATGCCAATCCCCGCCGCTTCCAGATCCGCCACTTCATCACGCAGCGCCAGGGCGATCTGTTTGGCGATGGTTTCCCGGGAAACATCTTCACGCGGGAACGACCAGCAGAGAATGGTCACCGGCCCCGTCAGCATGCCTTTTACCGGTTTGTCGGTCAGAGACTGGGCATACTTCGCCCACTCCACGGTGATCGCTTCCGGGCGGCTGACGTCGCCGATCACCACCGGCGGCTTCACGCAGCGGGAGCCGTAGCTTTGCACCCAGCCGTTCTGGGTAAAGACAAAGCCGTCCAGGTGTTCACCGAAGTATTCCACCATATCGTTACGCTCGGCCTCGCCGTGCACCAGCACGTCCAGACCCAGACGTTCCTGCTCGACGATCGCCTGTTTGATGTGTTCCGCAATGCCGGTGCGGTAGTGATTCGCATCCAGATTGCCCTTTTTGAAGTCCAGGCGCAGGCCGCGGATCTCGGTAGTCTGCGGGAAGGAGCCGATGGTTGTGGTCGGCCACGCGGGCAGGTTAAAGCGCGCACGCTGGGCTTCGGCGCGCACTTCATACGGGCTCTGG